>SLCP01000148.1 GCA_007125735.1 Coriobacteriia bacterium
ATCATCTCTCCAGCCAGCCACCCGAACAGACCGCCGAACACCGGTTCCAAGATGAGCACGAGCGCCGTCTTGGCCGGCGAGATGTAGCGCTGCGCGAGCGTCTGCACGCCAAAGGCGACCGCCGAGGCGAGCACACCCGTCACAACGAGCGCGATCCACACGCCGCCGTCGGGCGGCAGGCCGGGACGCTCGGTGGCAAGCGAGATCGCGCCGCACGCCACCGCGACGGTGATGAGCTGCATCATCGTGAGCGCACCCACGTCGTGCTTCCGGCCGAGGCTCCCGAGCACGATCATGTGCGCCGAGTACGCGAACGCGCAGAGCAGCACGCGCGTGTCGCCTACCGTCCACCCGCCCGTGCCCGCATCTGAGAGGAACCACAGCCCCACGAACGCGATGACCGCGCCGATGGCCGTGAGCAGCCTCGGCGGGTGACGCAACAGGACCGCCTGCATGACCGGGGTGATGATGACGAACATCCCCGTGATGAACGCGGCCTTGCTCGCGGTCGTGTCCTGTAGGCCCCACGTCTGGAACACGTAGCCAAGCGTGAGCATGAACCCCGCCAGCAGCCCGACCCTCACCGCCCCGCGGTCGAATCGTGCGAACGCACGCGGGAAAAGCACCGCGAACGCGAGTACCGCTATCGCGAAGCGCAGGCCGAGGAACCCGTAGAGCGGGTAGCGCTCCACCGCATCCTTGACCATCACGAACGTGGCGCCCCACACGGCCGCCACTCCCACGAGCGCGAGCGTGAGCCAGCCGCGGATGGCGCGCTCGGTCACGACTCGGTGTCCGCCTCGCCGGACTCGGGCTGGGGCTCGGCCTGAGGCTCGGGCTCTCCAGGCGACGCCGCCGGCTCACCCGTCACGTCGGCGGGCAGCTCGAGTCGCGGCGCGTCGCTCCACAGCTTCTCGAGACGGTAGAAGTCGCGCTCCTCGGGCTGGAACACGTGGACGACTACATCGGCGAAGTCGATGAGGACCCACTTGCCCTCGGCCTCGCCTTCGACACCGATGGCCGGGAACCCCGCTCGCTTGAGCGTGATCTCGACCTCCTCGGCGATGGTGCGGACCTGCCGGTCGGTATTGCCGGTGCAGATGATGAAGTAGTCCGTCACTACCAGCAGTTTCGCAACGTCGAGCGCGACGATGTCGGTCGCCTTCTTCTCGGCTGCCGCCCGTGCCGCCATGAGTGCGAGGTCCTTCACTTCACGTGTCATCCCGTGCGTACCATCCTTATCCGTCAGTAGGTTCGGGCGGCTCGAAATCCGAGCCGATGATGATGATGATGTCGGCTACCTGTTGCTCGGAGGGCTGCTCGACCACGGTACCTACCCCGAGGGCTTCGCGCGCACGCTCGCCGTCGGCCGGATCGCCGCTCTCGACGATGATCTGGGTCTCGGTGTAATCGAACGAGTCGGCGTTCTTGGTGTCGACGACACGGAACCCCGAGCGTATCAAGACCTGAGAGGCCTGCCCCGCGATCCCCGGAACGCCCGAGCCGTTGTAGACGATAACGCGGGTCACGCGGTCCTCCGCGTCGATGGCGACCCCCCACCACGCCTCGATGAGATCGGCGATCTCCTCGCGCTGGGGCTCGAAGTACGATTGCGAACCGACGTTGAGCGGTTTGACCGGCATCGGCACGAGCGCGACGTTGGCGACCGGGATCTCCGCGATCGCCGAGCTCCACCGCTCGGTGTCCTCAGCACTGAGGTTCGTATCGAGCGGGTCGACGAAGAGCCCCCTCACGTCTTGCCCGGTGAGCGCTGCCTGGTAGAGCTCGGATTCGACGGTCAGGTACGTCTCGAACGGCAGGGTGAAGAAGTTCGTGACGGCAGCGAGCGACGTCTCGGGGCCGCCGGCAAAGCTGTCGCCGATGCGCTCGAAGCCCTGACCGGGTATCTCCATGAAAGCCGCATCGGGGATCGCGATGCCGAACACCTGCTCCTGGTCGGGCACGACCCGCATCGCTAGGAAGCCGGTCGCCTTCCCCTCGGTCACGGCGATCACGAGCAGGTTGTCTCGCGCGAGAGCCTGCTGCGACTCGGCCGACGACTCGATCTCGGCGATCCGCTGTGCGTTCCAGCGCGCGATGCCGTTGATCGCGACAGCGGCGACCCACAGCAGCAGCACGCTCAGCACGAGCGCCCCGATGCCCATGCCTGTCAGGTACGCCGTGTTGCGCGCGGCTCGCTTCGCCGTGCGCGCGGCACCGCTCGCCTTCGTCTTGACCTCGTGGGCCTTGATGGCCCGCTCGGCGTTGCGACGCGCCCGCGAGCCGCGGCGCGACGAGCGCCACCCACTCGGCATCTCCGGCGCGGGAGGCGGCTTCTTCGACCTGCGCTGGGGTTGCTCGCCTGGCATGAGCTCGTCCGGCCCGGTCATCGCGCCTCGCCCCGTTCTACGATCCGGTTCCACACCGCGACGGTCTGCGGGTGGATGTGCCGCCTGTCGCGCACGAGGTGGTAGAGCGTCTCGCTGTACGCGCGGGCGAACAACTCGTCGAGATCGACCGTTCCCACCGCCGCGCGCAGCGCCGCAGCGCCCGCGAAGTCCCGCCCGGGCTCGATCATGTCGGCGATGTAGACGATCCGCGTCAGGTCGCTCATCTCGACGTCCCCAAAGGTATGCGCGGAGACG
>SLCP01000114.1 GCA_007125735.1 Coriobacteriia bacterium
CGACATGAGGCGGCGCACGTGGCCGATGATGCGCTTGCGCACGCGGGGCTCGCCACCCGTCAGCCGTATCTTCGAGATGCCCTCTTCAACGGCTATGGCCGCGAAGCGTTCCACCTCTTCCAGCGTGAGGATCTCGTCGTGCGGCTTCCACGCCACGCCCTTGGCGGGCATGCAGTAGACGCACCGCAGGTTGCACCGGTCGGTAAGCGAGATACGCAGGTAGTCTATGCGGCGGCCGTGCGCGTCGGTAGCCATGGCTCTAGAAGCACCCGAGGTCGCAGTTGTGGACGCGGATACCCGCGAGGTCGGCCGCGGCGCCGGCTACCTTGTTGGGCACCCCGTGGTCCTCGGCAAGCTTGCGGAGCACCGGGCATGTGATCCTCCCGTCGACCGCCTTCGCCTCGACCGCGGCGGTCAGCTCGGGCGTGACCTGCCCGGCCCACTTCGGATCGACCTGCTTGGGCGCAGAACTGCTCATGCGATCCCTTCTTCCATGTCGAGCCTGACGACCTGCACCTCACTGCCGGCAGCGAACGACCCGTCGCCCTCCGGCAACACGAGGAGGCAGTTGCCGCGGTGCGCCGCCGTGAGCAACGCCGAGGACTGGCTTCCCGAGAGCGCGACCTCGAGCGCACCGTCGTCTGCGACGGTGACGCGGGCGCGCAGGTAGTAGCGGCGGTCCTGCTTCTTCTTCACGTCGTGGGCGAGCCGCACGGTCTGGCGCGGGCGGTCGAGCTCGGTGTGGCCCTGCATGTAGCGGAGTGCGGGGCGCACGAAGATCTCGAACCCCACGAACGTCGACGTCGGGTTGCCCGGCAGGCCGAAGAACGGCACGTCGCCGATGGAGCCGAGCGTCTGCGGGTTGCCCGGCCGCATCGCAACCTTGCAGAACTCCATCTCGCCGAGTTCCTCGAGGATCGGCTTCACGTAGTCGAAGTCCCCGACACTCACCCCGCCGCTCGTGACGATGAAGTCGCACTCGGCGGCGGCCCGCGTGAAGGCGTCGCGCGTTGCGTCCGGGTCGTCGCTCACGATGGGGTAGCGCACCGGCACCCCGCCGGCAGCGATGACCTGAGCGGCGATCGAGTAGCTGTTCGAGTTGCGGATCTGTCCCGGCCCCGGCACCTCGTCGACCTCGACGAGCTCATCGCCGGTCGAGAGTACCGCGACGCGCGGGCGGCGAAACACGGTGACCGTCGCGTGGCCGGTCGACGCGAGCAGGCCGATACCGGCCGGGCCGATGATCTCGCCTGCCGCGAGCACGACGTCGCCCGCGCGCACCTCCTCGCCACGGCGCCGGATGTGCTCGCCGAGCTGTGGCTCGCGCATGACGCGCACGGTGCCGCCGGTCGAGCCCTCCGCCGCGCCGGACTCGGTGAACTCGACCATGACGACGGAGTCGGCGCCCGGAGGCATCGGCGCGCCGGTCATGATGCGCGCGGCCTGACCTGGGCCGACCTCGAGATCGGAGTAGTCACCGGCCGCGATATGCGAGACGACGTCGAGCGTGACGGGCGCGTCGCTCGAGGCGCCCGCGAGGTCAGCCGCGTGCACCGCATACCCGTCCATCGCCGAGTTGTCGAAGGGCGCGACGTCGATGTCGGAGCGCGCTTCGGCGGCGAGTACCCGGCCGAGCGCGTCGAGCAGCCCAACCTCCTCGGCCTCCAGCACGCGGCACCGCGCGAACACCCGCTCGCGGGCCTCTTCCACGGTCATGGTGCCGCTCATCGGTCCTCCTCCGCGATCGGATCGAGCGTGTCGGGCACGAGCACCCGCTCGGGGTGCGTGTAGACGGTCATCTTGCCGCCGCGGACGTAGCCAGCGAGCGTGATGCCGAGCTCGGCGGCGATCTCGGCGGCCAGATCGGTCACCGCGGTGCGCGACGCCACGACCGGCACGCGCGCCTTCGCGGCCTTCACCGCCATCTCGTAGGAGATGCGGCCGGTGGAGAGCAGCACGGCGTCCTCGGTGGGAACACGGTCGAGCCATGCGCGACCGAGCAGCTTGTCGAGCGCGTTGTGACGCCCGACGTCCTCGCGCACGAACACGAGCTCGCCCGCGCGCCCGAGCCCGCACGCGTGCATGCCGCCGGTGTCGCGATACGCGCTCGCCGCGCGCGCCATCTGGCCGATGAGGTCGTAGAGCGCCGCGCTCTCCACCGTCATCGATCCCTCTACACGTGCAAGCCCGCGTGCGTGGCCTACCGAGGAGAACGTGACGCCCTTACCACACCCGCTCGTGACGTAGCGGGTCTTGTAGACCATGTCGTCGGGCACTTCCTCGGCGGTGGAGACGTAGACGAGTCCGCGCTTGTGATCGACGTCGACGGAGCGGAACGCGTCGCGGTCGGCGAGCAGGCCCTCGGCGACCATGAAGCCGACCGCCATCTCCTCGAGGTCGTCGGGGGTCGCCTGCACGGTCGCGACCTCGACGTCGTTCATGTACAGCGTGATCGGGCGCTCTGAGGGCATCCCGCGCGGTCGGCGCGCACCCACCTCGACGACGGAGACCTGGACGCGATCGGCCGCCGGGCGTTCCTCGGCCCGATCGACGGCGCCGGCGCCGGGCGAGGGAGCATCACGGACCTCCGCGAGGTCCTCCGGCGTGTTCACGTTCACGAAGCTCG
>SLCP01000198.1 GCA_007125735.1 Coriobacteriia bacterium
CACAAGGTCGCCCCCGCGATCGAGTCGGCGATCACCATCCCGCTCCTCCACATCGCCGACGTGACCGGCACGGCTATCGCGGCGCAGGACATCGGCACCGTGGGCCTCCTCGGCACGAAGTTCACGATGGCCGAGGAGTTCTACCGCGCGCGGCTCGCGGAGCGCTTCGGGCTTACGGTGCTCGTGCCCGACGCCGAGGAGCGCGAGGTCGTGAACCGCACCATCTACACGGAGCTCTGCTGCGGCGTGATCGCCGAGAGCTCGCGCGAGGCGTTCCGCGAGATCATCGCCGGGCTGGTGGAACGCGGCGCGGACGGTATCGTGCTCGGCTGCACCGAGATCCCGCTGCTCGTCTCGGCTGCCGATTCGACGGTACCGATCTTCGACACCGGCGAGCTGCATGCGCGCGCGGCCGTCGACCTCGCGCTGGGGGATGGGTGACGGCGGCGCGACCTCCGGGAGATTTTCTCGCCAGTGGCGAGAAAATCGGGTTGGGGTCGCAGTGACCTCCTGAGATTTTGTCGCCAGTGGCGACAAAATCGGGCCAGGGTGGAGCCGCATCCTTCAGGGCGTCAGCCTGAGCACTCGACTGTCGCGACACTGTCGCGACAATTGGGCTGCAACCACTTCGCACTCGTCGGCGCCGATGAGCGCAGAAGGCGGCGACTACCGCGCGGTGCGCTTCATGCGATCGTGCTCGACGAGCAACGCTGACCTTTGCTCGGATTCCTAGATTTGCTCGCCAGTGGCGAGCAAATTGGGCTGGGCGACATCACCGAGCTTCTGCAGCGATCGCCGGAGGTCGCGAATGCTCGGTCACTATTCCGTAGACCCAAACCCCCGAGAGTAAGACCCCAGTTGGAGCGAGATAAGCCCTCCCCGCTACTCTCGAAAGGGAGCGCGCGAACACGCCACGAACGTCGTACTAGAGGGAGGGGCCAGACGTGAGCGACCAGAAGGCCCACCAGGGTACCGAGATAGGCAGCGATACGCTGCTCGGCGACGTCTCTGAGTTAATCGAACAAGCACGTCGGCGAAGCGCGAAGGCCGTGAACAGCGAACTCGTGACGCTGTACTGGAGCATCGGTAAGCGCGTACGGGAGGAAGTGCTCGGCGGCGAACGAGCCGCCTACGGCCAGGAGGTCATCAAGCGGCTCGCTGCCGAGCTGACTGCGAGATACGGGCGTGGTTACGCCTGGCGCAACCTTATGAGAATGGTCAAACTGACCGAGCTCTACCCGGATCCGGAGATTTTGTCGCCAGTGGCGACAAAATTGACGTGGACGAATATCACCGAGCTCCTTGCCATCTCCGACCAGCAGAAACGCGACTTCTACCTCGTTGCGTGCGCCCGCGACGGGTGGACCAAGCGAGTGCTGCGTGAACGGATTGACAGCAAACTCTTCGAGAGGACGCTCGCTGCGAACGGCGCGAGCGGGAGCCCCAGTGTTGACCCTGAACAACTTGCGAGTGGAAGCGGGGCCCAGCCCGGAATCGTGTTCCGCGACCCGTACGTCCTCGACTTCCTCGATCTTCCCGCAGAGCACAGCGAGTTGGAACTTGAGACCGCCATCCTCGGCGAGGTCCAGCGCTTCTTGCTCGAACTCGGCGCGGGGTTCACCTTCGTCGGTCGGCAGAAGCGCATCGTCGTCGATGGCGAGGACTACCACCTCGACCTGCTTCTATTCCACCGTGAGATGCAGTGTCTCGTCGCAGTGGAGCTGAAAACCCGCAAGCTGCAACCAGCCGACTATGGACAGATGATGCTCTACCTGCGCTGGCTCGACCGTCACGAGCGCCTACCGGCCGAAGCTCCACCGGTCGGTCTCATCCTCTGCACCGAGAAGGGATCCGAACAGGTCAAACTCCTCGGCCTGGACTCCGGTGAGATACGTGCGGCTCAGTACCTCACACACGATGTACGCGTGAGGTTGCAGCACCGGCTGGACGCACTGACGGTGGAGTGACGCCCTACTCCCCCGCGATCGCCGCCAGGAACGCCTCCCCGTAGCGCTCGAGCTTCGCTGCTCCCACGCCGCTCACTGCGAGAAACTCGTCGCGGGTGCGCGGGGCGCGGCGCGCCATGTCGGCGAGCGCGGCGTCGGCGAAGACCACGTATGCGGGCACCTGCTGCTCGGCGGCTATCTCGCGCCTCAGCTCCCGCAACCGCTCGAAGAGCGCGACCTGCTCCTCGGTCTGAAGCGAGCGTGCGGCGCGCGCACCCTTGGCGGCCGGTTTCTCGGCAGGGGTCTTCTTCCGCGGCGCGGGCGACCGCGCAAGCACGACCGTCTCCTCGCCCCGCAGCACATCGCCGGCACGTCCGGCGAGCTTCAGCGTGGAGTACTCGGCCACATCGACGCGCAGGTAGCCGCGGTGGATCAGCTGGCGGGCGATCGAGGTCCACTCGTCCTTCGAGTGCTCAGGCCCGATCCCGTAGACGGAGAGCCGATCGTGCCCGTTGGCGGCGATCCGCTCGATGCTCGCCCCCCGCAACACATCGACCACGTAGCCGAGCCCGAACCGCTCCCCCAGCCGGTAGACCGCCGAGAGCGCCTTTTGCGCATCGACGGTCGCGTCGTAGGTCTCCGGCGGCGTGTCGCACACGTCGCAGCACCCGC
>SLCP01000091.1 GCA_007125735.1 Coriobacteriia bacterium
GGCGGCGAGATGAGCAAGCGCGTCGGCACCGAGGCGCGCCACGACCTCGAGCGGCTCCTGGGCACGCGCGTCTTTCTCGACCTCGTCGTCAAGGTAAAGAAGCACTGGCGCCGCGACGCCTCGCAGATTCGGCGGTTCGGCTACGGAGAAGGGTTGTGACCTCGATGGACGCCGTCACGCTCGCCGCACACATCGACCAGACGCTGCTCAAACCCACGGCCGGGTTCGCCGAGGGCGCGGCGTGGATCGACGCCTCGCGCAACTCCGGGTTCGCGGCGCTCTGCGTCTCCCCGTTCCTCGTGCCGCTCGCCGCGCAGCGCCTCGCGGGCACGTCGACCACGGTCTGCTCGGTCGCCGGCTTTCCCCTCGGCTACCAGAACACCGAGACCAAGGCCGAGGAGTCGCGCCAGCTCGTCGAACTCGGCTGCGTGGAGATCGACATGGTGCTCAACATCGCCGCGCTCCTCGAGGGCGAGGACGCGTTCGTCGAAGACGACATCCGTGCGGTGGTCGCGAGCGTCGCGCACGCATCGGGCGGGGAGGGCATCGTCAAAGTGATCCTCGAGACGGGCCACCTCGCCGAGGCGGAGATCGACCGGGCGAGCCGCATCGCCGCTGCAGCGGGTGCGCACTACGTTAAGACGTCGTCGGGGTTCGGTCCGCGTGGAGCGAGCGTACGCGACGTCGAGATCATGCGCGCAGCTGTGGGCCCTGACGTCGGTGTGAAGGCGGCGGGCGGCATCCGGGACCTCGAAGCGGCCCTCGAGATGCTCGAAGCCGGCGCGGACCGGCTCGGCTCCTCCTCGGGACTCGAGATCCTCGAAGCGCTCGAGCACCGCAGGTAGCGGGGCGCGAACCGTGCCCGCGTACCCGCTGCGCGCCCTCGTGTTGCGCAAGACCAAACTCGGCGAGGCAGACATCATCGTGAACCTGCTTGCCGACGACGGGCGCATCGTGCGCGCCGTCGCCAAGGGGATGCGCAAGCCGACCTCGCGCTTCGCAGGCCGCCTCGAGCCCGGGTCCGTGGTCGACCTCATGCTCAACACCGGGCGCACCCTCGAAGTCGTCTCCGACGCGCGCTCCGTCGAGCTCCACGCGGCACTCCGCACCGACTACGAGCGCTCGTGCGCGGCTTCCGTCGTGCTCGACGTCCTCGACAAGCTCGCGATGGAGGGCCAGACCGAGCAGCGGCTCTTCGGGCTCGCGTGCGCGACCCTCGACGTGCTCGTCTCCGCCGAGGAGGGCGCGATCCGCACCGTCGTCACGGCGTTCCTCGTGAAAGCCATGGCGATGCACGGGTACCGCCCGCACCTCGAGTCGTGCGTGTCGTGCGCGTGCGCGGCGGCCGCAGCGGACCGCTTCTCGCTCGAGGCCGGCGGCGTGGTGTGCCCGCAGTGCGGGGGAGCGGGTCATGCGGCGCCGCGGCTGAGCGGCGGGGGAAGGACGGCGCTCCACACGTTGCTCGCTTCGACGATGGCCGAGGTGGCCGCCTCACCGCTCGAGCCGCGCGTGGCCGAGGAGTGCTTCGCGCTGATGCGGGGGTTCGTGGCGTTCCACGTGCCGGTGCGCATCAAGGCGCTCGAGTTCTACGCGAACGGAGGGGGCTCGTGAGCAGCGGCGACAACACGCCTGTCGATGCGGCCGTGGGCGCGCACTCCGACCCGCCGCCCGTCGAGTTCGAGTCCGTGCTCACACCGCGCGGCTACCGGGGCGTCATGCTCCACCTCGCCGCACGCACGCTGCGCTTCGCCCCGGCGCTCGTGGCCATCGCCGGTATGGTCGCGTACGGGACCGGTGCGCGCACGGCGGGCTTCACGCTCTTCGCCACGTTGCTCGCCATCCCGCTCGTCGTGTGGGGATACGTGTCGTGGCTCGCGAACTCCCCGAGCGCGACACCGCTCTACGCGCCGGTGACGTGGCGGTTCTCGAAGGAGGGCATTCGGTACTCCTCGGCAGAAGGAGACGGCGAGATCGAGTGGCAGGCGGTGAGCAGGTGGCGGGCCGTCGTCGACCACCTCATGCTCTACGTGACGGGGTCGAACTACCTGCTCATCCCGATCGACGCCGTGCCGGCTGAGCGTCGCGCCGACCTGCGCGCCCTTCTCGTCGCGGCTGCGGGGGAGCCTCGTCGCCGCGACGACGGCTTGCGGTAAGATACGGGGCACGTTTCGACGAGCGGGGACGAGCTGCGGCGCTGCTACGGCGCACGGCTGAGAGGAGAGCGTGCCTCCCATGCAAGGATCGAGCTTCCAAGACATCATCCTGGCGCTGTCGCGATACTGGGCGGACCAGGGGTGCGTCGTGTTGCAGCCCTACGACACCGAGGTCGGCGCGGGGACGTTCCACCCGGCGACGACGCTGAAATCCCTCGGCCCCGAGCCGTGGTACACCGCGTACGTCCAGCCGAGCCGCCGTCCCACCGACGGGCGCTACGGCGAGAACCCCAACCGCCTCCAGCACTACTACCAGTACCAGGTCATCCTCAAGCCGAGCCCCGATGACGTCCTCGACCTGTACTGGGACTCGCTGCGCGCCATCGGCATCGAACCTGCCGAGCACGACGTGCGCCTCGTCGAAGACGACTGGGAGTCGCCCACGCTCGGCGCGTGGGGCCTTGGCTGGGAGGTCTGGCTCAACGGCATGGAGGTCACGCAGTTCACCTACTTCCAGCAGGTGGGCGGTTTCGACTGCCGTCCCGTGCCCGCGGAGATCACGTACGGCATCGAGCGCCTCGCGATGTACATCCAGGGTGTGGACAGCGTCTACGACCTCACCTGGGTCGAGCGCGACGACGGCGTGACCTTCACCTACGGCGACGTCTTCAAGCGCGCCGAGTTCGAGTACTCCACCCACAACTTCGAGCTCGCCGACACCGACATGCTCTACCGCCTCTTCGACACCTACGAGGCCGAATGTCGCAACATCCTCGACGCGGGCATGGTGCTGCCCGCCTACGACTACGTGCTCAAGTGCTCGCACGCGTTCAACCTCCTCGACGCGCGTGGCGCCATCGCGGTCGCCGAGCGCGTGAGCTTCATCGGCCGGGTGCGCACGCTCGCCAAGGCGTGCTGCGAGTCCTACATCGCGTCGATCACGCCCGCCGAGGAGCCCGAGGAGTCCGGTGCCGTCGCCGCGGAAGCCGCGGGCACCGAGGCCGCAGCCGCCGATGAAGCCGCCGCCCCGAAGGGGGGTGAGGCCTCGTGAGCGCACGCGAGCTCGTCTTCGAGATCGGGGCCGAGGAGATCCCTTCCGCGCCCCTGTACGAGGCCATCGGCCAGCTCGCCGCGGACGCCGCCGCCGCGCTCGACGAGGCGCGCCTCGGCTACGGTGCCGTGGACGTGTTCGGGTCGCCGCGCCGCCTCGTCCTGCGCGTCACCGATCTCGCCGAGGCGCAGGCCGACCGCACCTCGCGCGTGAAGGGTCCGGCCACCAAGGTCGCGTTCGACGCCGACGGCAACCCCACCAAGGCCGCCGAGGGCTTCGCGCGTGGGCAGGGCGTGGACGTCGCTGCGCTCGAGCGCGTCTCCGACGAGGCCGGCGAGTACGTCTACGCCGTCATCGAGGAGACCGGCAAGGCCACCGCCGAGGTGCTGCCGAGCCTGCTCGCGGGGCTTGCCGCCGGTCTCGACTGGCCCAAGTCGATGCGGTGGGGCAGCGGCGAGGCGCGCTTCTCGCGCCCCGTGCGCTGGCTGCTCGCGCTCTACGGCACCGATGTCGTGCCGGTCGAGTTCGCCGGGCTTTCCGCAGGGCGTATCACCTACGGCCACCGGTTCCTGACGCCGGGTGCGATCGAGGTCGCCTCGGCAGCCGAGTACGCCCAGGCCGCCCGCGCCGGACTCGTCGTCTTCGACCACACCGAGCGCGCCGCCCGCATCCGAGAGGGCATCGACGTGATCGCCGAGACGCATGGGCTCACCCCCGTCGTCACCGAGAAGGTCTTCGCCGAGGTCGTGAACCTCGTGGAGTGGCCCACCGTCGGCCTCGGCCGGTTCTATGCCGAGTTCCTCGAGGTCCCGCGCGAGGTGCTCGAGACCGCGATGCAGTCGCACCAGCGCTACTTCCCGACAGAGAACGCCGATGGAGCGCTTGCCGATGCGTTCGTCGTCGTGCATAACGGCGATCCCGAGCGCACCGAGGCGATCGTCGCCGGGCACGAGCGCGTCATCCGCGCGCGCCTCGCAGACGCGGCGTTCTTCTACCGCGAGGACCTCGCGCGGCCGATCGAGGAGAGCGTTGTCGCACTCGAGCGCATCGTCTTCCAAGAGAAGCTCGGCACGCTCGGCGCGAAGGCATCCCGGCTCGAGGCGCTCGCTGCCCGGCTCGCCGACCTCGCGGGCGCAGACGCGGGCGTGAGCGCGACCGCTGTTCGCGCCGCGCACCTCGCGAAAGCCGACCTCGTGAGTCACGTCGTCATCGAGTTCCCCTCGCTCCAGGGCATGATGGGCCGCTACTACGCGCTCGCAGCAGGGGAGACCGAGGCGGTCGCCGCCGCCATCCCCGAGCACTACCAGCCGCGTTTCGCCGGTGACGTGCTTCCCGCGAGCCAGGCCGGCCGCCTCGTGTCCGTCGCCGACAAGCTCGACACGATCTGCGGCATCTTCGCCATCGGCATGGCGCCCACCGGCTCGGCAGACCCCTATGCGCTTCGCCGAGGAGCCCTCGGCGTGCTCAACATCGTCCTCGATGGCCTCGACATCACCCTCGACGAGGCCATCGGTGCTGCGCTCGCGGGCTATGCCGACGCCCTCGACATCGACCCGGTCGCCGTGGGCACCCAGGTACGCGAGTTCATCGTGGGCCGCTTCGAGGGCGTGCTGCGCGACCGCGGACACGCCTACGACACCGTCGCCGCCGTCCTCGCCGTCGCCGCAGACGACCCCGCCGACGCGCTCGCGCGCGCCGAGGCGCTCACCGCGATGCGGGCGGAGACCGACGTGATGGAGGACCTCTCCGTCGCGTTCACGCGTGCGCGCAACCTCTCCAAGCCCGATCTCGGCACCGATGCCGACACCGCGCTCATGGGCGCCGAGGAAGCCGCGCTCGCAGACGCGCTCTCAGACGCCGAGGAGCGCGCGGGCGCCTCACTCGCGGCGGGCGATTACGCCGCCGCGCTCGGTGTGCTGGCGTCGCTGCGCGGTCCCATCGACGCGTTCTTCGACGCGGTGCTCGTCATGGACCCGGACGAGGCGTTGCGCGACAACCGCCTCCAGCAACTCAACCGGTTCGTGGCGCTCTTCGAGCGCTTCGCGGACTTCGGCCGGCTGGCCGGGTAGGCGGGGCGCGCCGCCGTGGAGGTCGTACCGGTATCGATCCACGTCATCTCCGACTCGCTCGGCGAGACCGGCGAGATGGTGGCGCGCGCCGCGGAAGCGCAGTTCGAGCCGGGCACCTTCCGCATCGAGCGGCTTCCCAAGATCACCACGCCCGAGGAGCTGCGTGAGACGGTGGCGTCTCACTGCGGCAAGCACTGCATCTTCTTCTACACGCTCGTGGACTCGACGCTGCGCAGCGAGATGGAGCGTCTCTGCGAGGGCGGCGTGCAAGGGGCCGATCTCCTCGGCCCCGCGGTGGCCCTCCTGACCCGCGCCACCGGCATCGAGCCGACGGGCGAGGCGGGAGCGGTCCGCAGGACCGATCAGGGCTACTTCGACCGCATCGAAGCGATGGAGTTCGCGGTGAAGCACGATGACGGCCGCAACCCCGAAGGGCTGGCCGCCGCCGACATCGTCCTTCTCGGCGTCTCGCGCACGAGCAAGACGCCGCTCGCGATGTATCTCGCGTTCAAGGGGTGGCGGGTGGCCAACGTCCCGCTCGCACCCGGGGTCGACCCGCCCGCCGAGCTCTTCGACCTCGACCCCCGTCGCGTGTTCGGACTCGTGACGAGCGCGGACGTACTCGTGGACATCCGCACCGAACGGATGCGAGAGATCGGCGCGATCGTGTCGGGCTACGCGGAGCGCGAGGCGGTCGAGCAGGAGCTCGCCGAGGCGCGCGCGTTCATGCGAACGCTCGGATGCATCGTCATCCGCACCGACAATCGGGCCGTCGAGGAGTCGGCGCAAGAGATCATCAGGTACGCCCAGGGCGGGTTTGCGACAGAGGACTGATACGCCGGTCACCGTCCTCGGCCAGCCGGCCAAGGCCGCACTCGGCGGGTACGGTATCATGCAAGGACGCTGGGCCCTGAGGAGAGACCCCGAAGAGAGGGAGTAGGCAATCGTGTCGGACGTTAAGCGTGTGTATGCGTTCCGCGAGGGCGACGCTTCGATGAAGTTCGTCCTCGGCGGCAAAGGCGCCAACCTCGCCGAGATGACCAAGCTCGGGCTGCCGGTACCGCCCGGATTCACGATCACCTGCCAAGCGAGCGTCGAGTATTACGAAGCAGATCCGCCCGCGTTCCCCGAGGGGCTGGCCGAGGAGGTCGCCGAGCACGTCGCCGACCTCGAGTCGCAGATGGGCAAGACCCTCGGTGACCCCGACGACCCGCTGCTCGTCTCGGTGCGCTCCGGCTCGCCGTTCTCGATGCCGGGGATGATGGACACCGTCTTGAACCTCGGCCTCACCGACACGTCGTTGCAGGGCATCATCGCGCAGACGGGCAACGAGCGCTTCGCGTGGGACAGCTACCGGCGCTTCATCCAGATGTTCTCCAAGGTCGTGCTCGACGTGGAGGGCGACCTGTTCGAGAACGTCATGAACAAGATGAAGCACGACCGCGACGTGAAGACCGACACCGAGCTTTCCGCCGAAGACCTGCGCGAGCTCTGCGACACGTTCAAAGGGATCGTGGCCGATCACGTCTCGGCAGACGAGTTCCCCGAGCTCGCCGTCGACGGGAAGGTGGCCTTCCCGCAAGACGTCGACGCGCAGCTGCGCCTCGCGATCGAGGCGGTCTTCAAGTCGTGGAACAACCGCCGCGCGCGCGACTACCGCAAGATGGAGCGCATCCCCGACGACCTCGGTACCGCGGTGAACATCCAGGCGATGGTGTTCGGCAACAAGGGCGACTCCTCGGCGACCGGCGTGGCATTCACGCGCGATCCCGCCGACGGCACCAACGAGTTCTACGGCGACTTCCTCGTCAACGCTCAGGGCGAGGACGTGGTGGCCGGTATCCGCAACACCACGCCCATCGCCGAGCTCCACGACGTGATGCCCGAGGTCGCGCGCGAGCTCGATGAGGTGTTCCGCACGCTCGAGAACCACTACCGCGACATGTGCGACATCGAGTTCACCATCGAGCAGGGCAAGCTGTGGATGCTTCAGACCCGCGTGGGCAAGCGCACCGCGCGCGCCGCGCTCAAGATCGCTGTCGACATGGTCGACGAGGGCCTCATCACCAAAGAGGAGGCCGTGCTGCGCGTCAACCCCGAGCAGCTCGACCAGCTCCTCCACCCGCAGTTCGACCTGGACGCCGACTACGACGTGCTCACCAAGGGCCTCAACGCTTCACCGGGCGCCGCCGTGGGCGAGGTCGTCTTCACCGCCGATGCGGCCGAGGCGGCCGCCGAGGAGGGTCGCGACGTCATCCTCGTGCGCTGGGAGACCACGCCAGATGACCTCCACGGCATGGTAGCCGCCAAGGGCATCCTCACCTCGCACGGCGGCAAGACGTCGCACGCGGCGGTCGTCGCTCGCGGGATGGGCAAGCCGTGCGTGTGCGGAGCGGAGGCGCTGCGCATCGATGCAGCTGGCAAGAAGGTGACGGTCGCGGGCACCGACGTGACGCTCGCCGAGGGCGACGTCATCTCGATCGACGGTACGACCGGTAATGTCGTCCTCGGTGCGGTCGAGCTCGTGGCGCCCAAGGTCTCCGGCGACTTCGACACCATCCTCGGATGGGCCGACGAGTACCGCCGTCTCGGCGTGCGCGCCAACGCCGACACGCCGGATGACGCCGCGCTCGGCCGGAAGTTCGGCGCCGCGGGCATAGGGCTCTGCCGCACGGAGCATATGTTCCTCGGCGACCGCAAGGGGATCGTGCAGGACATGATCCTCGCGCACGACGACGCCGGGCGCGACGCGGCGCTCGCCAAGCTCCTCGACGTGCAGGTCGAGGACTACCTCGGCATCTTCGAGGCGATGGACGGCCTCCCGGTCACGGTGCGCCTGCTCGACCCGCCGCTCCACGAGTTCCTCGACGACCCGCGCGAGCTCGCGATCGAGATCGCCCGCGCCGAGTGCGCCGGGGCGAGTGCGGACGAGCTCGCGCCCAAGCGTAAGCTGCTCGAGCGCATCGATCACCTGTCCGAGGCCAACCCGATGCTCGGCCTGCGCGGGTGCCGCCTCGGCATCATGCACCCGGAGATCTACGCGATGCAGGTGCGCGCGATCACGCGTGCGGCGTGCCAGCTCAAGGCCGGCGGCAAGGATCCGCGGCCCGAGATCATGATCCCGCTCGTGTCGATCTCGGCCGAGCTCGAGGTCTTGCGCGCCGAGAGCGAGAAGGTCATCGCCGAGGTCATCGCCGAGTGCGGGGTGGAGATCGACATCATGATTGGCACGATGATCGAGCTGCCGCGTGCCGCGGTGCTCGCCGACCGCATCGCCGAGTCCGCCGACTTCTTCTCGTTCGGCACCAACGACCTCACGCAGACGGCGTTCGGGTTCTCCCGCGACGACATCGAGTCGAAGTTCCTCCCGCGCTACCTCGAGCGCAAGATCCTGCCGCGCAACCCGTTCGAGACGGTCGACGACGGGGTGGCTGCGCTCGTCGAGATGGGGTGCGTCCGCGGCCGCGAGACCAACCCGGGCATCAAGCTCGGCGTGTGCGGCGAGCACGGCGGCGACCCGGATTCGGTGCGCGTGTTCCACGGTATCGGGCTCGACTACGTGTCGTGTTCGCCCTACCGCGTGCCGCTTGCGCGTCTTGCGGCGGCCCAGGCGGTGCTTGCCGAGCAGGCGAGCGCATCGGAGAACAAGTAGCGGGGCGGGCGCCGGGTGCCGTTTCTATCTGCGCCCGCACCTGACACTCGCAAACGGGAATAGGACACGCGTATGGCCAGCGAGCACGCGATCCTCACGCGTGAGGGGTACGAGGCCGAGGAGCGTCGGCGGTTGCAGCCGCGCGCTGCATTCGCCGACGCCACCCGCGGCCGCGTCACGCCCATCGAACTCGACCCGCTGCGCACCGAGTTCCAGCGCGACCGCGACCGCGTCATCCACTGCAAGGCGTTCAGACGGCTGTCCCACAAGACGCAGGTCTTCCTCGCACCCGAGGGCGATCACTACCGCACGCGGTTGACGCACACGCTCGAGGTCGCGCAGATCGCGCGCTCCATCGCGCGTGCGCTGCGCCTGAACGAGGACCTCACCGAGGCGATCGCGCTCGCGCACGACCTCGGCCACACACCGTTCGGGCACATCGGCGAAGACGCGCTGAACGACGCGCTCGCCGCGGTGTTCGGCGACGAGCCCGCTGCACCGCCGCGCTTCCGCCACCACGTGCAGTCGCTGCGCATCGTCGAGAAGCTCGAGTACGGCGGCAAGGGGCTGAACCTCACGTGGGAGGTGCGCGACGGCATCTCGAACCACTCGGGCTCCGCGCGCGCAGCCACGCTCGAGGGCCAGGTCGTCGCGACCGCCGACCGCATCGCCTACATCAACCACGACATCGATGACGCGATGCGCGCGGGCGTCCTCCGCGAATCCGAACTGCCGCTCGGCCCGACCGACATCCTCGGCCACAACCACGCCGCCCGCATCACGACGATGGTGAACGACATGGTCGCCGAGTCGCTCGGTTCCGACGAGATACGGATGTCTGCGCGCGTGTGGGACGCGATGATGGAGTTGCGGGACTGGCTGTTCGCGAATGTCTACCTCGGCGGGGAGGCGAAGGCCGAGGAGCCCAAGGCGTACCGCGTGGTCCAGATGCTGTTCCGCCACTACCTGGAGAATCCGGCCGACATGCCCTCGGAGTACCAGGAATCCGCCGAGGAAGACCTGCCGCAGACGGTGACCGATTACATCGCCGGCATGACCGACCGGTTCGCCATCCGCGCGTTCCAGCAGCTGTTCGTACCCAAGGCGTGGCGGGTGTAGGGTCGCGCAGGGTCGCCCCGCGCCGCAGGGTCGCCCCGCGCTGCAGGGTCGCCCCGCGCTGCCTGCGTCGGCCGCCCCGCGAGCCTCAAGCTGACTCTATTCCGGGTTAGACC
>SLCP01000102.1 GCA_007125735.1 Coriobacteriia bacterium
ATCTCCCATGCGAACCACGACCTGATCGCACCCGACCTCTGTCGCATCGAAGCCTTGAACGCGCTCTGGCGCTACGCGCACGCCGGCGTGCTCACGCCCGACGAGGCGCTCGCCCGCTACGACCTGGTGACCGCCGCACCGGTCGAGTTCGTCGAGACGCGCCTCCTCGAGCCACTCGCATTCGAACTCGCGCTCACGCATAGGCATCCTGTGTACGACTGCCTCTACCTGGCCCTCGCACTCGCCGAGGACGCCAGTCTTGTCACCGCGGACGACCGGCTCCACGCCCTCGGCGGTTGCGTGCTTGGCGAACGAGCTGTCCGCCTTCGCGACACGCTCTGACTCGGGTATCCTCCCCGTATGACATCTGCCACGACGAGCCGCCTCGCCATAGCAGAGATCGCCGGACGCGACAGCGTGGCCGCGGCCGTCGCTGCTGTCCGCGAACACAGGTTCACGCGCGTGCTCCCCACGATCGCGCTCACGGGCACCGAGACCGGAGACGCCGAGGCCCCGCTGCGCGCCGTCGACACGCTCCGCTCCCTTCTCGGCGATGCGTGCGAGGTGCTCGATCCGGTGTATCTGCAAGAGCCCCGGCTCTGGTCGGCGCTGAACGCGCGGTTCGCGGCCGAGGTCTCTACACGCTGGGGCGTGTCCTCGCCGTGCCTCGCATGCCACCTCTACCTACACCTCCTGCGAGTCCCGCTCGCGTGGGAGCTCGGAGACGTGCCCGTGATCGCCGGGGAGCGCGACACACACGACGGCCGCATCAAGCTCAGCCAGACGACCGGTAGCATCGACGCGGCCATCCGCGTGCTCGCATACGCGGAGATCGAGTTGCTGCAGCCTATTCGTCATGCGAGCGGCGACGAGGTTGCCGAGCTCGTGGGCGGCACGTGGGACGAGGGCGGAGAACAGCTCGGGTGTCTGCTCTCGGGCAACTACGTCACGCTCGACGGCAGCGTGTCGTTCGATGAGACCGGCTACGAGCGGTACCTCGCCGAGTTCTTCGAGCCCGTGGGCCGCGCGGTCGTCGACGCCTGGCGCGCCGAGGGCGATGGCGGAGCAGTGCCGGAGTGGAATGCGGTCGTGCGGGGTGTGCTCGCCGAATAGGGTATGATATCGATACGATATCCACACAGGCTGAGGCGGTGTGTCCGGTGCCCGACTTCCTCCTGCGGAACCTCGACGCGGACCTCAAACGCGTGCTCGAAGCGCGTGCCGAGATGCACGGACGTTCCCTCTCTGCCGAGATACGGGCCATCCTCGAAGAGAACGCCCGCTCCTCTCGTGCGGAGTTCCTCGAGCTTGTCGATGGATGGCAAGCAGAACGCGACTGGCCCGACCTCGGCGACCCGTCCGCGTTGATTCGCGAGGACCGTGACCGGTGAACCGCGTAGTCGTCGATGCCTCGATCGCCATGCGCTGGCTCGTTCCCGGGGCCGACTCAGATTCCGCTCGAGCACTCGTCGCAGACGCCGGGGTTGCGCTCCACGCCCCCGACCTCATCTGGTCCGAGGTCGCCAACGCGCTATGGAAGTACGGCCGTGCCGGCGCGGAACCACAGCGCCTCGTTCGACGCTTGCAGGATTTCCGCTCGGTACCCCTGAGAATCACCCCTGCCGATGAGCTCGTTGACGATGCGCTCGCCCTTGCGCTCGAGATCGACCACCCAGTCTACGACTGCATCTACCTTGCCCTGGCGGTCCGCACCTCTGCCTGCGTGGTGACCGCCGACAAGCGGATGTTCGATGTCGTGATACGGAGCCGATACACGGAACACGTGATGTGGCACGATGAGTATCCATCGCCTGCGTCCACCACTATCCCGGAGCCGACCGATGCCGACATCTGACCTCCACACACCCCCGCCGATCCTCGTCGTGCTCCTCGACGGCCTCGGCGACCGCCCGTGGCCCGAGCTCGACGGCCTCACACCGCTCGCCGCGGCGCACACCCCCAACCTCGACGCGGTGGCCGCGGCGGGGACGACCGGCATCCTCCACCCCCTCGGCGCGGGCCGGGCTCCCGCAACCGAGTTCGCACACTTCGTGCTCTTCGGCTACCCGGCCGAGCGGTTCCCCGGTCGCGCGGTCTTCGAGGCGGCCGGCGCGGGAGTCGAGGTCGTGCCCGGCCAGGTATGTCTGCACGCGATCCTCGTGACGGTGCGGCGCAACCCCGACGCGACCCTCACGATCGTCGACCGCTACCCCGCAGGCGGCATCGAGCGCGCTGCCGAGCTGTACGGCGCACTCACCGACTTCGAGCACGAGGGCATCCGCATCTCAGTCCGCCACACCCGCGGCGAGCAGGCGATCGTGCTGCTCGAGGGCGCGGCGAGCGCCGACGTCACCGATACCGACCCGCACAACAACGGCTGGCTCGCGGGCTCCGTCCAGCCTCTGCGCGACGCGAGGGACCTGGACGCCGCCGCCCGGACCGCACGCGCGCTCGACGCGTTCCTGCACCACGCGTACGCGCGCCTGCGCGTGGCGGCCGGAGGCGGGACCGAGGACGATGCAAGCGACTCCACGGGCGACACCTCCCCGTTCCTGCTGCTCAAGTGGATCGCCCGCAAGTCGTCGCTGACCCCCTTCGCCGAGCAGACCGGCATG
>SLCP01000118.1 GCA_007125735.1 Coriobacteriia bacterium
CGCCGCTATCACGATCACCCCGGCGTCGGTCATGAGTTTCGCCGTGCCTGCTTCGATGATGCGCACGGGGCGCGGGCTCGGTACAACGCGCCTCCACAGGTCGGGCGCGACTTCGGTCAGCGTCCATCCCTCGAGCGCCGAGAGCTCGGCGGCCCGCTGGGGCTCGTAGTGGGGGCCGACCGGCTTGGATGGCGCGAGAAACGCTGGGTCGGCCGGATCGACCACGACCTGCGTGACGATGGTCGCGGCGGTGCGCTCGACACCCGACTCGCGCATGAGGTTGCGCAGCGTGTACTGGAGGACGAACCCGATGCCGCCTTCCGAGTCGGCATCGGCGATGTAGAGCGGCATAGGGTGCACCGTGGCGGCCGCGGCCTCGTTGCGTAGCAGGATGTTGCCGACGATCGGGCCGTTTCCATGGGTCACGACGATCCGCGCTCCGGTCGCGGCGAGCTCTGCGACGGGTGCGAGCGCTTCGCGCGCGTGTGCGGTCTGCTCCTCGATGGTCCCGCGCTCGCCACGCCGGATGAGCGCGTTGCCGCCCAGCGCGATGACGTGGAGCGGGGTGTCTGGCATCGCGTTCATGTCAGCTGCCGGTTCCTGCAGCGGGTCGCACGGTATTCGCGACGAAGCGGTCGATCACGTCCTCGAGAGTCGGCGTACCGGCGTCGACCGCGCGGTAGGTCGCGTGTACGACTCGTTGGGGGATGTCGATGAGGCGTGCGAGGTCGATGGGGGTGCCGATCACGACGGCGTCGCACGGCACCGCGGCAACGGTGGCGGCGAGGTCGTCGAGCTGCTGTTCCGAATAGCCCATCGCCGGCAGTACCGAGTCGAGGTGGGGATAGCTCGCGAACGTGTCGGCGAGTGATCCGGCCGCGTAGGGCCGCGGGTCGACGAGCTCGGCCGCTCCATGGCGTCGTGCAGCGATGGCGCCCGCCCCGAACGCCATATCGCCATGGGTCACGGTGGGGCCGTCCTCGATCACGAGCACACGCGCCCCGGTGAGCGCTTCGGGGTCGTCGGCGGTCACCTCTGAGGCCATCTCGACGATCGTCGCATGCGGGTTGTGCTCCGCGGCAGCCGTGCGGAGCGTCTCGACGGATCCGGCGGGCGCGGTGTCGACTTTGTTGATGACGAGGACATCGGCGCGCAAGAAGTTAGCCTCGCCGGGATGGTAGCGGCGCTCGTGGCCGGCGCGGTGCGGGTCGAGGACGACGATCTCGAGGTCCGGGCGCAGGAACGGCATGTCGTTGTTGCCGCCGTCCCAGATGATGACGTCGGCCTCGGCCTCCGCGGCGCGCGTGATCGCCTCGTAGTCTACCCCTGCGAACACGACGGCCCCGGCAGCGATGAGGTGCTCGTACTCCTCGCGCTCCTCGATCGTCACGCCGAGCCGGTCGAGGTCCTCGATGCTCTCGTAGCGCTCGACCGCCATGCGGGAGAGGTCGCGGTAGGGCATGGGGTGCCTGATGTCGACGGCCCGCACGCCGGCGGCGTCGAGGCGCTCCCAGAGGTATCGCGAGATGCCGCTCTTGCCCGCACCGGTCCGCACCGCGCAGACCGACACGACCGGCACGTTGGCGCGAACCATCGTCCGCGCGGGACCGATGAGTGCGAAGTCCGCGTCCGAGGCAAGCACCCGTGATGCGTGGTGCATGACCTCCTCGTGACTCACGTCGCTGTACGCGAAGATCACGCTGTCCACGCCGTGTTCGGCGATGATATCGGGGAGGCGCTCCTCGGCGAGGATGGGGATGCCAGCGGTGTAGAGCGGGCCGGCGAGGTCCGGCGGGAAGGTGCGATCGTCGATGCCGGGGATTTGCGTGGCGGTGAACGCGACGACCTCGACATCGGCTCGGTCCCGGAAGCACGTCGCGAACACGTGGAAGTCCCTGCCGGCCGCACCCATGATGACGACCTTCTCGCGCTTCATCGGCTCCATCGCGTATCCTCTCGCCCGCACTCTGGGGTTTCTGTCGGAGAGACATGCATAGAATCTGCCACTAACCGTATCATCTACACCACACTTATCGTCCCCATAGTATCGGAGCGCCTCACGCGACGGCACGCTCCCGCGAGGGACGGATGCGTTGGGGTACAATCGATGTCTGAACAGTCCTGCGCCCGACGCGTCCGGGGGGAGTCCGCAATGGCAGTCCGCGTCGTCACCGATTCGACCTCCTACCTGCCCAAAGAGGAGCAAGAACGGTACGGTATCGAGGTTGTGACGTTGTACGTGAACTTCGGCGACGAGTCGTATGCCGAAGTAGGGCTCGACAGCGAGTGGTTCTACACCCGCATGGCCTCCGAAAGCGCCATGCCCACCTCGTCACAACCCTCCGTGCAGAACATGGCCGAGGTGTTCACGTCGGCCGTCGAACGTGGTGAGGAAGTGTGCGGCGTCTTCATCTCGTCTGAGATGAGCGGCACGTACGAGTCGGCGCAGCTCGCCGTGACCATGGTGCGCGAGTCGCATCCCGACGCTCGCATCGAGCTCGTGGACTCGCGCTCGAACAGCATGCAGCTCGGGTTCGCAGTGCTCGAGGCGGCCCGTGCCGCGACCGCAGGGGCCTCGCTCGAAGACGTGGCCGCCGCCGC
>SLCP01000107.1 GCA_007125735.1 Coriobacteriia bacterium
CCGACCCTCGGATCTGTGCGATGGAGCGGACGAAGGGATTCGAACCCTCGACCCCCACCTTGGCAAGGTGGTGTTCTACCACTGAACTACGTCCGCGCGCAAAGGGTAGTCTACCAATGGCACCCCGGTGAGGCAAGAACGTAAACGCGCTGGTTTCGCGGGGCGTTCCTCGGCGCCGTCGTGATGAATTGGGGGGTGGCGGGAAGTGCCGGAGTTGGTACAATGTCCGTCGCCGCTGCAATCCGGCGGTCATGGGCGATTAGCTCAGGGGGAGAGCACTTCCTTGACACGGAAGGGGTCAGTGGTTCAAATCCACTATCGCCCACCATGGAACTCTCGAGGCCTCGGCGGTGTCGCCGGGGCCTCGTTTCGTTCCGCGCGGTGTCGGCTCATCTGTTAGTAGGTGCACGTGCCGCATGCTACACGCTCGGCCCGCACGGTGTCGGGAGATACCTGGTCGCATACGCACCAAGGACCATACCGCGCACGTTCCAGCGCCTCAGCGTAGACGGCTCGATGGGTGATGCCGGCAGACGTCCGTTCCGCCAGCGCTCGGTCGGGCGACACCTGTCCCATGACGGCACCGAACGCGTACCGAGCGAACGGCGTGTACAGGAGGTACGCTCGACACGACTCGGACATCGCGGCCGCAACGTCGACGAGGCGATCGGGGCACATCCCGGTCTGTGTGGCGCGTGCATCCGACACGACGCGATCCGGGCAGATCAGCATGGGTTCGGCCGCTGCCGCCATGGACAGGCCGACTCCGACTACGGCGACAGCGAGCACCACGATCAAGAAGGTTCTCATCGTTCACACCTCCTCCCCAAAGTGAAGAGACCGGCCAAGGGCCGGTCTCACCGTTAGCTCCGCGCCAGGTCATGTGGTGACCGAGTGGGCCTGGCGCCTCATCGCTGCCACACCAACACGGGCTCGTCGTGCGAACCCCTTCTTATGTACCCGCGGCACACGAGTTCCTCCTGCCGTTCGCCGAATATCTGCGTGTTCGCGAGGCTCCTCCCGCGCGCGCCCACGTTGTGTGCGACGGGTCCTTGGGGGTACCTTCTCTGGTAGGAACCCGTAGTGTTGAAAGGGGTCGCGGTGAGAGCGTCTCGTATGGTGTCGTTGCTGCTCGCGTCGGTTCTCGTGCTCACGATCCTTCCGACACCCCATGTCGCCCTCGGGGCCGCCTGGCCCGCCGGGACCCACAGGGTCGCTCTCGACGTAGAGCGCATCGCGGGGGCGAACCGCTACGATACGGCGGTCGCCATCGCTCGCAAGACGTATCCGTCGTGGGAGGGCGTGGAGCACGTCGTCATCGCATCCGGGGAAGACCGCGCCCTTGCCGACCCACTGTCGGCTGCGAGTCTATGCTGGGCGTACGATGCGCCTCTCCTCCTCGTGAACCGGTTCGGCGTGCCGTCTTCGGTCCGCGCCGCGCTCGGCCAGATGCGCTCGGTCAACGGTACCGTCACGGTGACGGTCGTGGGCGGGCCGGTTGCCGTGCCGCGGTCGACGGTCGCACAACTCGAGTCCGTCGTTGGGGCGGGCAACGTCACGCAACCGTGGCAGACCGGCGATCGCTTCACGACATCCGCAGGCATCGCCGCCAGGGTGACCCAGGTCGCTTCTGAGACCGGGCGCACGATACCCGGACGCGCGCTCATCGCGAACGGGACCGATGCGGCCGGCTTCTACGACGCGCTTGCCGCATCTGCCATCTCGGTACGAACCGGCATCCCCGTCCTGCTCGTTGAGAGGGACCGGGTGCCACCGGTGACCGCTGCGGCGCTCGACGCTGTCAGCCCTGGATCGGTACTCGTCATCGGTGGAACTGCCGTGGTCTCCGACCGGGTCTATTCGACGGTCCGGGCGAACGCGAGATGGGCCGGGCACGACCGTCACGCGACGGCGGCCGCCGTCGCCCAGCGCGCGCGTTCCCAGGGGTGGCTGACCGGCTCCGCGGCAGGGATGGCCTCGACGCCTGCTGACGCGCTCACCGGGGCGACGTACCTCGGCCGGCATGGGTACCCGCTCCTATTCGTGAGCACCGACACCGTGCAGCGCGGCACCGCCGTCTATCTGCACGGACAGCGCGGCGTGATCACGAGAGCCATTCTCTTCGGGGGCACTGCGGTCCTCTCCGACACGCTCGTGCGCGAGGTGCGTGGAGCGCCCACGCCCCCCGTACTCGTCGCGCCCGTGGCGGGGGAGAGGGTGGCCAAGCGCGCTCGTGTCGTGGTGGCGACCGGCGTGAACACGACCGAGATCCGGGTGTACACGGGATCCACACTCGTCGCGACGAGGCCGGCGACGTCGTATGCGACGCTCGACCTCGGCGTGCTGCCCACGCCCCCGGCGGGCAGCTCCTATCACATCGTTGCGCGCAACGTGGCGGGAGGCGAGAGCACGAGCAGAAGATGGCAGCCGCTCCACAGTTACCCGGCGCCGACGTCGATCGTGGTCGACAAGTCTGACTTCCGCCTCTACTTCTTCAGGGATGACGTCTTCGTGAAGAGCTACCCGGTCGCCATAGGCCGCACGACCGCCGAGACGCCTGTGGGCATATGGAGGATCGACTCCAAGTACTACACGAGCCCCAGCAGCGTCTACGGGCCGAGGAAGATGCGCATGTACCGCAAGGTAGGTTCGCGCTACGTATACACCGCGTACAACATCCACGGGACCAACCAGCCGTCCTCCATCGGCACGAAGGCCTCCGCAGGCTGCATCCGTCTCTACAACGAGGATATCCTCGACTTGTTTCCACGGGTTCCGCTCGGCACGATAGTCCAGACGCGCGAGTGACGTGAAGAAGGGGTACGAACTCACGAGGAACGGGCGTTCGACGCTGAACAACGGGAAGGACTGGTTGATATGACGGTGCGTACGGTTCGGTATGGTGGACTGCTCGCGGTGCTGACGATCCTCATGGTCGCGACCGTGTTGACGGGATGTGCTGACGACACGCCCGACGCGATCGCTCCGGAGCCGCCCGCGGCCGAGAACGGCGACGGTGCCCAGGTGCCCGAAGCGGATGAGGCTCTCGTGCTCGTGGAGACGAAGTGTTCGGGCTGCCACGCACTCTCACAGGTGTGGGCGGCAGACTACGATCGAGCTGGGTGGGAGGCGGCTGTGGCGAGAATGGAGGACAGAGGCCTCCAGGTCACGCCTGAGGAGCGAGAGACCATCATCGACTACCTCGTCGAGAACTGACGTCGGCGTTCGTGGGCGCCGTCACGGCACGATCATGCGTGCAGCCGAGGCCAGCGATCGAGCGACGAGCGGCGTCGTAGCATCGACCACCTCACCGTCGAACTGGATCCTGAGCGGCGGATCCGCCTCGATTCGCACGTGACTCGCCGTGTGCACCTCGAGACCCGCTGGGCGCTCGAGGTTCGCGATGAACCGGTCGAGGAACGCGCCCCACACGGCGGGGATCAGCTCGGGCACGTTCTTGGTGCGCAATACGACCACCTCGAACAACCCGTCGCTCGGGTCGCTCGAGCGGGTCAACGCCAGGTCGAACTGTACGCGGACGACGTTCATGACGAGGACCGCCAGTCCCTCGCTCATGACCGTTCGGTCATCGAGTTCGAGTTTGAACCGCGACACGGTCGGTGTGAGATGCTGCAACGCACCGACGAGGTAGGAGAGCGGGCCGAGCATGGACTTGTAGCGTTGGGCCGCGGACATGATGTCGGCGTCGTATCCGGCGCCCGCGGCGACGATGAATCCGATCGGGTCGCGGGCACCTTCGAGCGTCATCTCTCCGAGGTCGATGTCGCGCGTCTTGCCGTCAAGCGTGACCCGTGCGAGCTCGAGAGGCTCGTCGGGGATGTCGAGGTTGAGTGCGAGGAGGTTTGCGGTTCCCGCCGGGTACGCGAGGATCGGAACGGCTCGATTGGCGAGCTTGTGGCATATCGTTGAGACGGTCCCGTCACCCCCCGCGGCGACGACTCGGTCGAACGAATCGGCGTCCCTGAGCAGGTGGTCCATCTCGGCTCCCAGGCCGAGGAAGCGCATGGTCACCTCGGCTCCGGACCGACCGAGTGCGCGGACGTAGTCGTACAGGCCGGCGTCACCCTGACCCGACCTGAGGTTCACGATCATGAGGATTCTCATCGGCGCCTCCATGCCACCGCAGCGGGCGGTCGCCGGATATGATCCGCCACATCTGCAGGTAGAGATACCCGGATGCGTTATTGTGTCACCGGTGCCTTGTATTGTGACATGGAAGGAGGAGCGGGGTGGAACGTGTACGTACGTGATAACGAGGGATTGCGCGAGCTCCTCGCGTCGATGGGCGGAACGTCGTTCGTCGCGCTCGACACGGAGTTTATGCGAGAGCGTACGTATTACGCGCGGCTCTGCCTCGTCCAGGTCGCGACCGACGACGTTCAGGCGATCGTCGATCCTCTCGCGATCGACGACCTCTCTCCACTCCTTGAATTCTTCTACGACACCGCGGTGACCAAGGTGTTGCACGCAGGTTCGCAGGACCTCGAGATCTTCTTCAGGCTCGGGGGGCGCGTTCCCGCGCCGGTGTTCGACACGCAGGTAGCGGCCACTCTCGCGGGCTTCCCCACGCAGGTCGGCTACGGTGCGCTCGTGCACGAGCTCGTGGGCGTGAAGCTGGACAAGTCGGACACGTTCACCGATTGGTCACGCAGGCCGCTCTCGGGCACGCAGATCGAGTACGCCCTCAACGACGTTCGGCATCTTCCTGCTATATACCACGCGTTGCGCGACAGGCTCGAGACCGAAGGGCGGCTCTCATGGCTCGAACCCGATTTCGACGCCATGGTCGACCCGGCGACCTACGATCTCGTGCCCGAGGAGCAATTCCGGCGCTTGAAGCGGATCTCCTCGCTGACCCCACCACAGCTCGGTGTACTGATGTGCGTGACCGCATGGCGTGAGCGCGAGGCGCGGCGTCGCGACATGCCGAGGCGCTGGATAGTCGGAGACGAGAGCCTCGTCGAGATCGCACGGCGTGCCCCACGCGATAATGAAGAGCTCGGGAAGATACGCGGCGTTGCCGACAAGCTCGCAAAGAGCTCCTATAACGGGGTGCTCGACGCGGTGCGGCGGGGACTTGAACTCTCCGAGGACGAGCTACCGTACATAGAGCGCCGCCGCCGCCGTCAGCTCGACGTCGACGGGGCCGTCGATCTCATGGCTGCGCTCGTTCGGTTGCGGGCCAAGCAGCACAACATCGCCACGCCCTTGCTCGCGTCTCGCGATGAGCTCCGCCGTCTCGCGGGAGGGGAGAGGGAGGGCAGCGCGCTTCTCGAAAGCTGGCGTCGTTCGATCGTGGGGGAGGAGCTGCTCGAATTGCTCGATGGGCGCCGCTCGATGCGCCTCGCCGACGGCAGGCTCGTAGTCGACGAATGCGGCGCGGACACCGAGGGCGATGGCTCAGGGTAGATACTGGCAGAGGGTTTGCAGAAACCCAGGGTACGGAGTAACGGCGCTCGTCTCAGACCGGGAGGTCAACGTAGATGCTCGGTTCCTATCTCTACATCTTGCTAATCGCAGTGGCGCTTGGAGCTGTGACTCAGTGGTACGTGAACTCGGCGTTCACGCGCCAGTCGAAGGTCCCGCTTGCGACCGGGCACACCGGCGCGCAGATAGCCCGCAACATGCTCGACGCTGAAGGCCTACACGACGTAGGCATCGAACGGGTCTCGGGACGCCTGTCCGACCACTACGACCCGCGCGCTCGCGTATTGCGCCTCTCGCCCGACGTCCACGATGGCAGCAGTGTGGCGGCGGCGGGTGTCGCCGCGCACGAGGCTGGTCACGCAGTGCAGCACGCGCGGTCGTTCGCGCCGGCTCAGTTGCGACAGACCCTCGTTCCCGCTGCCAACATCGGCTCGCAGGCGGCGTTTCCGCTCATCATCCTCGGCGCCATCATGGGCGGTGCCGGCGGTCTCATGACTCTCGGCATTCTGCTGTTCGCCGCCGCGGTCGCCTTCCATGTGGTCACGCTGCCGGTCGAGTTCGATGCGTCTCGGCGGGCCCTCGGCGCACTCAACGTGGGCAACACGCTTCCCGCGGAGCAGGTTCGTGGCGCACGCACCGTGCTGACCGCAGCCGCCCTCACGTATGTGGCTGCGACGCTCGTTTCGGTCTTGCAGTTGGTGTACTTCCTCGGCCTCGCGCGTCGCTGACAGCCCCGTGTGTCAGGGCCTCCTGGTACTATCGATTCGTAGCGTCGAGGAGGGCATGTTACCGGACACGACACGGGGGTAGGGGTGGATCGCGAACGGGCCGTCAGTGTCAGCGAGGCTATGCGAGCGGCCAAGCGGGCGCTCGAAACGATCACCCTCACCGTCGTCGGTGAGGTGTCCGAGTTCAGCGACAAGCCCGGGTACCGTGCGGCGTACTTCACCGTTGCGGATGCCGACGCCTCGATGAGCTGTCTCATGTGGAGGGATGCGTACACCGCCTCTGGTGTGTCCTTGCGCTGCGGGATGCTCGTGGAGATGCGGGGCCAGTTCTCGGCGTACGCGCCCAAAGGTCGTATGCAGTTCGTGGTCCGCAAGTTGACGCTCGCCGGCGAGGGCAGGCTGCGGCTTCAGGTCGCCGAGACGGCGCGCCGTCTCGAGGCGGAAGGATTGCTGCGCGACGATCGCAAACGGCCGCTCCCTGCGTACCCGATGCGCATCGGCGTCGTGACGTCGCCACGGGGCAAGGCGGTCCACGACGTCATCCGCACGTTGTCACGTCGCTATCCCATCGCAGAAGTGCTCGTGGCCGGTGTGCCGGTAGAGGGCGCCGACGCCGTCCCTGCGATCGTCGACGGCGTGCGTGCAGTCGTGCAGGCGGGGGCAGAGGTGGTCCTGCTGGTGCGAGGCGGCGGCTCGTACGAGGACCTCATGCCATTCAATGACGAGAGCCTGGCACGGGCGGTCGCGGCGTCGCCTGTCCCGGTCGTTTCGGGGATCGGGCACGAACCCGACACGACCATAGCGGACCTCGTCGCGGATGTGCGCGCGTCGACGCCCACTGCTGCGGCGGAGGCCGCGGCACCGGCTGTATCGGAACTCACCGGACGGCTCGACAAGCTCTCGCGGTTGCTCGCCCGTGCGCTCGAACATCGAGTGCGCCATGCGGAACACCGCGTGCGGCTGCTCGCCACACGACCGCTGTTCTGCGAGGTCGACCCGTTGCTCGGCCAGGCGGGCCAGGCGCTCGATGCGGCCGCGCGCGCTCTGGGCCGCGCCATCCCCCTCGGGCTCGCTCGGGACGCGGAGCGCCTTCGCTATGCACACGAGGGTCTTACCAGGGTCGGGCCGAGGATCGTCGAGCGAGGCACCGATGCCGCGGGTCGTTTGGCTGCGCGGCTCGGCGACCTTTCCCCGCTAGCGATCCTCGGGCGCGGGTACGCGGTGTGCTTCGCGCCGGACGGCTCTACCGTCGTCAGATCGGTGAGCGAGGTGTCGGAGGGCGCGAAGGTCGAGGTGCGCGTGCACGACGGGAGACTGGGATGTATGGTTGAGACGGTCGAGGAAGGGCGATGATCATGGAAGGTGTGTCGGGTCCGGCTCCCGAGGAGATGGCCTTTGGCGAGGCGCTTGGTGAGCTGGAAGCGATAGTGGCGGCCCTCGAGGGTGGTCAACTCGAGTTGGAGGAGAGTCTTGCACGCTACGAGCGCGGGGTCGCGCTGCTCAGAGCGTTGCAGGCCAAGCTGGCCGATGCGCAGCAGAAGGTCACTGCGCTCATCGGCGAGCTCGAGACGGAGCCTGCCGAAGACATGTGACGGGTGCGCCTGAGGCGCGTGAAGGGAAGGGGAGCATGATGGAAGAGTGCCTGTTCTGTCGCATCGCCCGTGGGGAGGTCCCGGCGAGTGTCGTGTACGAGAACGACGAGATAGTCGCGTTCGACGACATATCGCCGCAGGCACCGGTCCACACGCTCGTGATACCGCGCGGACACTACGACAACCTCTCCGACGGCGTACCTTCGGAGGTGTTCTCCGCGGTGTTCAGCGCGGTACCCGAGGTCGCGCGCGTCAAAGGCGTCGAAGACGGCGGGTATCGTGTCATCGTCAACAACGGTCCCGATGCGAACCAGACCGTTACTCATCTGCACGTTCACATCATGGGTGGCGCGGCGATGTCCCACGGTATGGTCCAGATGGAGCGCTCATGAGCGCCGGAAAGGTGCCGGTAGCGGTCGTGACCGACTCGACCGCCGACCTGCCTCAGGACATACGCGAGCACTTTGGCATCACCGCAGTCCCGCTCAACGTCACGATCGACGGGCGCACGTGGCTCGACGGTGAACTCTCGCAGCACGAGTTCTTCGAGCGGATGAATGCGGCACAGAACCTGCCCACGACATCTCAGCCGTCGGTCGGCGCATTCGTCGAGGTGTACACCGAGGCGCTGAAGCATGCCGCACACGTCGTATCGATACACATCTCCAACGACCTGTCCGGGACCATCGACTCCGCGCGTCAGGCGGCCGAGCGCTTCGCCGGTGCTGTCACGGTGTACGATTCGCGCAATCTGTCGTGGGGTCTCGGGTTCCAGGTCGTCGAGGCGGCGAAGCAGGCTGTCGCAGGCGAGTCCGCCGAGCACGTGCTCGATGCCGCGAAGCGAGTCAAGGACCGGGTGCAGATGCTCGTCGGGCTCGACTCCCTCGACAATCTCGTGAAGGGTGGACGGGTTGGGCGTGTGGCGGGCTTCGTCGGCGGCATGCTCAACTTGAAGGTGACGCTGACTGTCGAGGACGGTTCGTTCACCCCGGTCGCGCGCGTTCGGGGCACGAAAGCGGCCATCGAGCACACGCTCGACTGGGTCGAGCAGCATATGGGTGACGCAAAGCGCGCTGCATTCTGCGTGCTGCATGCGATGGCTGCCGAGCGCGCGGCCCGACTTGAAGAACTGCTCCGCGAGCGCTTCGAGGTTTCGGAGTTGCGCGTGATCGAGACCGGTGCCGTCATCGCCACCCACACGGGTACGGGCTGGGCGGTCGCGTTTCTCCCGGAGGAGTGAGGCAGGGTGGGCGACGCCGTCACGGTGACGTTCCTGCCATCCGGGGTCGTTGCGGAGGTTGTGCGCGGCGCGACCGTACTGGAGGCTGCGATCGCCGCCGGCGTGTCGCTGCCCGCTCCGTGCGGAGGGCGCGGGCGATGCGGGCGGTGTGCCGTCCGGGTCTCGGATGGTACGCTTGCGCCGCCCGACGAGCACGAGATCGCGGCACTTGCGAGAGTCCGCGTCGAGGGCGCGGGCGTGCGCCTCGCGTGTCGTGCGCGTGTGGCGGAACCGGTCGCCGTGTGCCCGCTCGGGGCGCCAGCGAGAAGTGCGCGTGCTTCGCGTAGCGCGTCGGTCGGCGAGCTCGTCGCAGCCGTCGATCTCGGCACGACCACGGTGGCGGTGCGCCTGCTCGATGCCGCATCGGGTCAGCATGTGGCCGAGGCGGTCGTACCTAACCAGCAGGTGAACTGGGGCGCAGACGTTCTCGCTCGTATCACCGCGGCACTCGAAGGGCAGGCGTCCCAGTTGGCGGAGGCTGCTCTCGATTCGATCACCGAGGCACTCTCTGCAGCTGTCGGCACCGTCGAGCTCTCCGGGACGCACATCACGCGTGCGGTCATCGCCGCGAACCCCGCGATGGCCTCACTGCTGAGCGGCGTGGAGGTGGGAGGGCTGGCCGCACACCCCTTTGCGTCCGCCCTGCACGCCGTCGACACGCATGCACTGGCTCGCTCTTTGGGTGTCAGGGAGGTGGTGCTCGTGCCGCCGATCGCCGCGTTCGTAGGCGGAGACCTGGTGGCTGGAGTGCTGTTCGCTGGGTTGGCCGAGGGCGCCGACGGAGTCCTCTACGTCGACATCGGCACGAACGCGGAAGTGGCGTACGTGCTGCCCGAGCAGACCCTCGTCGCGTCGGCTCCTGCGGGGCCGGCGTTCGAGGGTTGGGGTATCGCATGTGGCGGCAGCGCGGGTGATGGCGGGGTGAGGAGCGTGGCGATCGTCGACGGCGAACCGGTGCTTTCTCACAGCGGTCCGGTAGCCACGCACCTGACCGGTTCCGGGTTGGTCTC
>SLCP01000044.1 GCA_007125735.1 Coriobacteriia bacterium
CGCCGGATCCTGTGATCGCCCCCGGCGTCATCACGCTCGATAGACTGGCCGAGGACTACTTCCTCGGCGGTCGCCACTCCCGCTATCCGGTCGAGTTGGAAGGCGCGATCATCGGCCTCGTGTCCCTCAGCGACGCGAAGCGGGTGCCGCGGGAGGAGTGGCCGGTGACACACGTATCCGACGTGACGGACCGGGACCTCTCGCGTCTCGTGGTTGATGCGGACACACCGGTCGAGGCCGTGCTCGATCGCCTGTCCGCAGAGGAGCCCGGTGCGCTTCTGGTCGTGGAGAGCGGCAGGGTCGTCGGAATCGTCACCCGCGCCGACGTGGTCTCGCGTATCCGACGAGCTGGCATCTAGCCGCATAGGGTCATCCGAAGCGGGCGAGCGGCGGCAGAGTCTTGCCCCATGTTTGTAACTATTGTTACGATAGGGGCGTCCATCCGGCCTTTGGGACAGGTGCGTTTCGCATGCAACTCGAGCGGATCCCGCACGGGGTCATTTCGCGGCTACCCTCATACCTTGGCGTCCTCTTGCAGCTACGTCAGTCCGGGCACTCTACCGTGTCGTCCGCCAGGATCGGCGAGATCACCGACATCAATCCAGCTCAGATTCGCCGCGATCTCGCTCACTTCGGACAGTTCGGCAAGAGGGGTGTGGGCTACGACATCCTCGACCTGATCGAGCGGTTGCAGGCGATCCTCGGCTCCGATCACGTTCACCGGATCGTCATCGTCGGAGCGGGCCACCTCGGCTCGGCCATCGCCGCCTACGACGGCCTGAGAGCTCGGGGATTCGTGGTGGTGGCCGTGTTCGACAGCGATGCTACCAAGATAGGCACGCGAGCCGGCGACCTCGTGGTGCGGGACGTCTCGGAGCTCGAGCGCACCGTCCGCGAGCAGGCGGTTCGAATCGGTGTGATCGCCGTACCTGCGACGGCCGCGCAAGAGGTCGCCGACCGCTTGTGCAGTGCGGGGGTCCGCGTGATCCTCAACTACTCGTCGGCGATGATCAGCGTCCCGGCAGGAGTGACGCTACACAACACCGACCCGGTGCGGGAGTTGCTACATACGTTGTACTATCTTTCCCGCGCCGAGGAGATGGCAGGTCTTCAGGCGGAGTGATATCCTTAACGCCCTAGCGGTCGGATTCGGTCGCCTCGGGTGACCGTAGTGTTTCTTGACGCACAGATACGAGGAGTGAGCTACATGGCGATTCTTGGTCTCCCTGGCGGCATGGAGTGGGTAATCATCCTAGTCGTCGTCTTGCTGCTGTTCGGCCCGAGCCGGCTCCCGTCGCTCGGCAAGTCGATCGGCAAGACGATGAAGGCGATTCGCGACGGCGTCGACGGCACGGATGATGACGACGACGAGGAAGAGGTGACCACCGCCAAGGCGGAGTCGAAGTCGAAGGACTCCGACGCCTGACGCACGCGCCTGCTCCGCGCGCCTCTTGCGCACGCGAGTCGGTACGCTATACTTTCGTGGACATTCACACGGGCTGTCCGGTCATCGGGCAGCCCGTGACGCTAGACTCGGCCTGCCATGCACCGAGCGCAGGGCAGGTGATGCCGACCCTTACAGGACACTCACCTATGCACAAAGAACAGGTACTGACTCCCGAGGGACAGACTCGCCTCGAAGAGGAACTGAAGCACCTCGAGACCGTTCGCCGACGCGAGGTCGGCGAGCGCATCAAGGAGGCGAAGGAGTTCGGGGACATCTCGGAGAACTCCGAGTACGACGACGCCAAGAACGAGCAGGCGTGGGTCGAGGGGCGTATAGCGGAGATCAACATGTTGCTGGCGAACGCTACGGTCGTCGAGGCGCCGGCCAGGGCAGACAAGGTGAGCATCGGTTGCACGGTCAGCCTCCAGGATGTGGAGACCGGCGACGTGCATGCGTACCAGATAGTCGGCTCCGCAGAGGCTGACCCGGCACACGACCGCATCTCGAACGAGTCGCCGGTCGGACAGGCGATCATGGGCGCCAAGAAGGGGCAGAGCGTCCAGGTGACCACTCCGTCGGGCCGCGTGCTCGAGTACGTGGTCAAGAAGATCTCTCGCTGACGCCGATGGCTGCAGACGAGTCAGCCCCCCGCTCGAACGAAGATGCCGGCTCACCGCCGCCGGCCGAGGACCAGTTCGCTTCCCGTCGTGCGCGCCTCGAAGCGCTGCGGTCGGCGGGGGTTGAGCCCTATCTCAGTCGGTACGACGTCACCGCTCGCTCTGATGAACTCGCGACGCGCTACGCGGGTCTCGAACCCGGCGCCGAGACCGGTGAGACGGTCAGCGTCGCGGGCAGGCTGATCGCGCGCAGAGATCAGGGCAAGATCGCGTTCCTCGTCATTCGTGACGCGACCGGCGACGTGCAGTTGTTCTGCCGCATGAATGTGTTGGGAGAAGAGGCGTTCTCGCAGGCGCGCGAGTTCGATCTCGGCGACTGGATCGGTGCGACGGGCGAGGTGGTGCGAACCCGCCGTGGCGAACTCTCGGTGGCGCCGACCTCGCTCCACCTGCTCTCGAAGTCGCTGAGGCCCTTGCCCGAGAAGTACCACGGCCTTACCGACACAGAC
>SLCP01000103.1 GCA_007125735.1 Coriobacteriia bacterium
AGGGCGACCTCGCTCAGTGGGATCACGGCGAGGAGCGAGAGGGCGACGATGATGGGCAGTCCCGCCCCCGTCGACCATGCGTATGCCGCGAACACCGCGACGAGCAGGGCCGTCATCGCGACCAGGCTCCCCCAGTAGAACGAGCCGCGGAAGCGGAGCGGGCCTCGGTGGAGACGCTCGCGTGCTCGCGGGGCATACGAGATGTGGCGCTCGAGTTCGAGGCGACCCTCACCAAGCAGGTAGTGGCCGATGTGGCCTGCGACCTCGCCGAGGCGTCCGGACGCCAGTTCCACGGCCGCGGTGGCGACCTGTACCTCGTCTTTGGGTGAGCGCTTCGCGAGCATCTCGAGCGCCTGGCGGTATCGGTCGCGGCTCTCGAAGTCCATGCGGTGATAGACCCCTGCGGGGTCGCGCCGCAGCACCTGCTCGACCACGCTCGTATCCTCGAAGAAGCGCTTCCAATCGAGCGCTTCGAGGAAGCGCAGCGAGGTGATCGTATTGGCTATCGATACCTGGTCGGTGGCTTGTTCCTGCTGAAGCTGATGGGTGAGCGCGTCGACTTCCATGCCGGTGCGCTCGAGCGAGCGCCCGACCGCCGCTCCCACCGCTTCCGAGCCGGTCTCGCGTCCCTGGAGCCGCTGCGAGAGTCGCGCGACGAACGCGAGGGGCTCGCTGCGGGCGACAGACTCGAGATCGTCGAGCAGACCCTGCAGCTCTCGCGGATCCTCTTGTGCGGTCAGGAGAAGCCGCTCGGCCCACTCGTCAGCCGCGAGCGTCGCGCGGTACACCTCGACGACTCGCGCCGAGAGGCGACGCAGGTTCTCGGCGAGCGCGATCCTCAGCACGATAGGGACGGCCCACACCTCGCCGATCGTCAGCGGAGACTTCTCCTGGTATCCGCCGAGGAATCGGCCGATGAAGTGCTCGTCGAGGAGCGCGTCGGTGTAGGTCACGAGCGCGAGCGCGATCTCGAACACGCGCGGCAAGCCGGCGTTGGGACCTTCGAGGAGGCGCGGTAGCTCGGCGCCGTAGTGCTCCGGGAGGTCTGCGCGCACGGCGCGGATCTGGGCTTGCACGAGGTAGTGGTTGTCGAGGAGCCACTCGGTGGCGGCAGGCACGGGGTGGCCTTCGCGCATGGCTGCGGTGAGCGTGCGATTATCGGCTTCCAGGTCGGTGGCGACCGACTCGAGGAGCGAGAGCAGCGGTGTGCTCGCCGATGGCAGCACCTCGGAGCGGTGTGAGGTGGCAAGCTCGCGAGCTCGGCGGGAGGCGCGACCAGGACTCAGCAACTCGCGCCTAAGGGGCTCGTCGGCATCATCGCGTGCCGCTGGCACCTGCGTACGCTCCTCTGGCACTCGTGCTCCCTCCTCGGCGTGTTCTGTCGAACCAGTGTATTCCACAGAACGGAGTTGGTCGCGCGCTTGCTACTCAAGGCGCGACTCGGCACAGTAGAAGGTAGCTCGGCAGGCGCTGGTTGCGATGCGATACCCGCCGGGGTATACTCTGCCGGACACCACAACGAGGAGGTTCGATGGGTCAGAGGCAATGGGTCGTCTGGGCGATAGCGGCGGTGGCCGTCGTCGGTCTCGGCGTGCTGCTGTTCAGCCCCGCAGGCGGCGGTGCTCAGGACGTGTCGCCGGAGCGCTCCGCCGAGCTGGTGGCGGAAGGCGTGCGCGTCATCGACGTGCGCACCCCGGGCGAGTACGAGATGAGTCACATAGAGAGAGCCGAGAACGTGCCGATGAACAGGCTCGCACAAGCGGCGACGAACTGGGACCGCGACGAACCGCTCCTCGTCTACTGCACCACCGGCGCTCGGTCGGGTGACGCCGTGCGCTACCTCGCAGACCAGGGGTTTGCGAACGTCTACCACCTCGCTGCGGGGATCATCGCCTATCAAGGGGCTATCGTGTCGGGGAGCGACCAGGTCGAGATCGCCGAGATGCCCGATGATGTCGTGCCGGGGGACGGGCCGGTGCTCCTCGTCTTCTCCACCGATTGGTGACCCGCGTGCAAGACGATGAAGCCTGTGGTCGACAGGCTCGAGCAGGAGTACACGGGAACGGTGGAGTTCAAGGTCTACGATGTCGACAAGAGCCAGGAAGGCGCGGAGCTCATGCGCTCGTACGGGGCGCAGTACGTGCCGACGTTCGTGTTCCTGAACTCCGATGGGTCGGAGGCGGGCAGGCTCGTGGGCGAGGTCGCCGAGAACGACATGAAGGCACAGCTCGACGTATTGCGCTAACGGGCGAGTGCGTGCGCGTGCAAACAACACGGAGCGGCGGCCATCGCGTAGCGGAAGCGATACGCGACGTGTGAACGAGGGTACATATTACGTAGGCAGGCATCCGGAACCGCAGGACGCCAGGCCGCTTGACAACCGAGGCGGTCAAGTGAGGTGAGGGCTTCTCATTGGATGAGACGCTGAACCAGGACTCGACCGGGATGGCAGATGAAGACCTCCGGACGGCCGGTAGTTGCGAGTCGGCATGTCAGTGAGTGATCGAAGGTACTGTCGGATGTTCGACTGCCTCGCACGAAGAGGTAGAAGGGTATCGATCGGAATCTGTGATCATGGCCACGGAGAGTCGGGCATAAGCCCCTGGATGTGCGAGGGTGCGGCCGAGAGGGAACGTACTCACTCGGCCAAGAGCTCTCAAGGATATCCCTTTGGAGGGGAACCTCGGGCGGTGCGAAGGCCATCCCGGTTTTTCATGTTCTCCGCAGCTTGTGAGAGCCCGCCGTCCGGCGGGTTCCTGCGTTCGCGCCCCTGACTCAGGCTTACAGCGCTTGGGAGCCGTTCTCGCCCGTGCGGATTCGCAGCGCCTGCTCGACGTTGGTGACGAACACCTTGCCGTCACCCATGGCGCCGGTGCGGGCAGTCGACAGGATGGTCTCGATCACTTCCTGGACCTCGTGATCGTAGACGACCGCCATGACCATCACTTTGGGCACCAAGCCGACATGATAGTCGCCCCCACGCCACCGCTGCGTGACTCCGCCCTGAACACCATGCCCCTTGACCTCGAAGACCGTCATGCCTGCTCGCTCGAGTTCGTCGAGTGCGGCGCGGACGCATTCGAGCTTCTCGGGCCGGAACACCGCTTCGACCTTCTTCACGCCGTCGCATCTCCCTTCGTGTTCATGTCGCGTCCTTCGCGGCCGAAAGCGCAAGTGGGCGGGAGGACCGAGACGCCCTGCCCGTCACGAGAGTGTCTCTGGACGGGTGCAGGCTCATAGCGTCATCGAACCATGCGGGTGTTTCGAACCGGCGAAACGAACGTTTCGCTCTCGTTGCGTCGCTGTTTCGCCTACCGCGCCCCGTGTTTCCGCTCGCGCGGTCGGCGGCTGGGCATGTTATAATCACGCGGCTTCCGCCGAGGCAGCAGCTACCAAGGTGGAACGCGCCCACGGGCGAGTGGCGCAACGGGAGCGCACCTGCTTTGCACGCAGGGGGTTGAGGGTTCGAATCCCTTCTCGTCCACCATCGATCGGATCACGCCCCTTCGGCTGTCTGCAGAAGCGACCGAAGGGGCGTTGTATGTCACCGCTCCATCGTGACGCGGCCCGATTCTCTGACGCGGCACGGGGCAGCTCATCGCCGAAGGAGGAGGGGCTTCGGGTAATGGTATAGTGACCCCGTTCCCGACCCTTCCACGTGGATGCCGATGCGCCGACCGTCTCCCACATCCCCCATCGCGCTCATCAGACGGCCGCTCGAGCAAGCGGTCGTGTTCGCACTCGCCTGGGTCGTCATCTCCGATGCCGATCCGGAAGGCTGGATGTTCGGCGTGGCGTTCGTCGCGCTCGCCACGGCGGCATCACTTAAGCTGACGCCGGTACGCGAGTGGCAGGTCCGGATCCCGGGCGCGATCCGGTTCATGGGCTACTTCGTGCACCAGTCGGTGGCAGGAGGCGTGGACGTCGCCCGGCGGGTACTGAGCCCCTCGATGCCGATCGATCCCGACATCGTTCGATACCGGATGCGTCTCGAGCCCCGGCAGGCACGGGTGCTCTTCACCGACACCGTCAGCCTCTTGCCCGGCACGCTCAGCGCCGGCATCGACGACTCGCACATCACCGTCCACGTGCTCGACCGTGGCCTGCCGATAGCCGAGAGCCTCGCCGAGGTCGAAGAACGTGTCGCTGACGTATACGGTATCGCGTTGCCGCCTGCGCACCACACCCTCGAAGGGTGCGCCCTGACGGAGGGGGCAGGGTCGTGAACGCCGTGCTCATGGGCTTCGCCGTGGTGCTCCTCCTCACCATCATCGTGGGCCTGACGCGAGTCGAGCGCGGGCCGTCGCCTGCCGATCGCATGCTCGCCGCACAGCTGTTCGGCACGTCGGGCGTGGCCACGCTGCTGATCCTCGCCCAGGCGCTCGAGACCCCGGCGCTGCGCGACGTCGCACTCGTCTTCGCGCTGCTTGCCGCGATGGCGACCGTAGCGTTCGTCAAGCGCGCATGGCACCCCGGGCCTTCGGGCGAGGAGGAGCCGCCATGTCAGTGATCGACGTCATCGGTATCGCGTTCCTCGTCGTAGGCGCGGTGTTCTTCATAGCCGGATCCATCGGCGTGGTGCGCTTGCCCGACGTCTACACGCGACTCCACGCGCTCACGAAAGCCGACAACCTCGGGCTCGGGTTCGTGATCATCGGCCTGTCGGTGTGGGCGGAATCGTGGATCGTGGTCGCCAAGATGGTGCTCATCTGGGGTCTCGTCATCGTCGCGGGCGCCACCGCGGGGCATCTCGTAGCCGAGTCGGCACGGATGGCCCGGATCGTCCCGTGGAGGAAGTCGTCATGACGTACTCGGGATACCTTTACGATCTGCTGCTCATCGGCACGTTGCTCTGGCTCGCCGTGCGCATCCTCGCGGAGGTCAAGCTCTTCAAGGCGGTCGTGCTCTTCATCGCGTTCGGCCTGCTCATGGCGCTCGCATGGGTTCGTCTCGCCGCGCCCGATATCGCGCTCGCCGAGGCGGCGATCGGTGCCGGCATCACCGGCGCGCTCCTGCTCGACGCCGTGGGCCACATGCGCGGACGGGCCGCTCCGTACCCCACCGACGAGCCGGCTGGCGATGCGTCAGCGGTGACCGAGATGGGAGACGGCCGTGGCTAGCGCCGTGCCAGAGAGCCCGCGGGGTGTCCGCCTCGCCGCAGGCGCGCTGTGCGCCGGGTTCGGCGTGCTGCTCGTGCGTGCGGTCCTTGCGATACCCGAGGACCACTCCGGTCTCGCCCCGGTGGTGGCCGAGAGGCTCGTCGACAGTGGCGTGAAGCATCCGGTCACCGCCGTTCTCCTCAACTTCCGCAGCTACGACACGCTGCTCGAGATCGCGGTGCTCGTGCTGGCGACCATCGGCGTGCTGTCGGTCGCCGGATCGCACCCGCGGGTGTGGGCGCCCGTGGCCGAGGAGGCCGACCCGGTCCTCTCGGCGCTCGCGCGCTTGCTCGCGCCATTCATGGTGCTCGCCTCGGGCTACCTGCTGTGGGCGGGCGAGCACGCCCCGGGAGGGGCGTTCCAGGCGGGAGCGGTGCTCGGCGCCGCGGGTGTCTTGCTTGCGCTCGCCGGCTACGCTCGGCCGGCGTGGGTGACCAAGTTCGGGCTGCGGGTCGTCATCTCCGTCGGGTTCATCGTGTTCCTTGCGATCGCCGTGGGCGTCATGTTCCTCGGCGGAGTGCTCCTCGAGTATCCCCGCGACTACGCCAAGGCGCTCGTGCTCATCGTCGAGACGTGGCTCACCGTGTCGATCGGCGCGATCCTCGTAAGCTTGTTCATCGCGTCCGCCTCGCCCATCGAGGAACTCCGCGCGCGGACCGGGAGTGGCCGATGAGCCAGACCGACGTCTACACGCTCGCGGGCGCCGCGCTCTTCGTCATCAGCCTCTACGGTCTGATCACGCGCCCGCATCTCATCCACAAGATCCTCGCGCTCAACATCATGAGCGGCGGGGTGTTCCTCGTGTTCGTCGGCATCGCGCGGCGCGTCATGACCCCTGACCCCGACCCGCTTCCACACGCGATGGTGCTCACCGGCATCGTGGTCACGGTGAGTTCGACCGCGTACGCGCTCGCGCTCGCGAAGCGTATCTACAGCGAGACCGGTGCGGCGGTGCTCGATGCGCCCGACGTCTTCGAGAGACCGGAGGCCGGCGGTGACTGACGCGCTGCTGGTGCACATGCCGGCACTGGCGGTGGTGGTCCCGCTCGTCGCCGCGCCGATAGCGTTCCTCGCCGGTGCACGGTGGGGACGGCCGGTCGCGCTCTTCGCGACGGCGCTCTCGATCCCGGTCGCATTCGTGATCGCCTGGATGGCGAGCACCGCGGGCGAGAAGCTGCGCTACCAGATCGGCGGGTGGGACGCGCCGCTCGGTATCGGGCTCGTGGTCGACGGGCTGTCCGCGACGATGCTGCTCGTGACCGCGGTCGTGGGCTTCGCCATCACGGTGTACTCGCTCGGCTACTTCGCAGAACAGGAGAAGTACCGGTTCTTCTGGGCGCTCTGGCTGTTCTTGCTCGCCTCGCTTGCGGCACTCTTCCTCTCGGCCGATGTGTTCAACCTCTACGTCGGCCTCGAGCTCGTAAGCGTCGCGGCGGTGGCACTCGTGGGCCTGTCGGGCAAGCGCGATGCGCTGATCGCGGCGATGCGCTACATGCTCGCGGCCATCCTCGGCTCGATCTTCTACCTGTTCGGTGTCGCGCTGCTCTACGGTGCGTTCGGGGTGCTCGACCTTGCGCACCTGGCCGCGGTGCTCGGTCCGGACGTCACCGGGCAGGCGGCGTTCGCGCTCATCACCATCGGCCTCGTGCTCAAGACGGCGCTCTTCCCCGCGCACTTCTGGCTTCCGCCCGCGCACTCCAACGCGCCCTCACCGGTGAGCGCAGTGCTCTCCGCACTCGTCGTGAAGGGCTCCTTCTACATCCTGCTCCGGCTCTGGACCGATGTCGGCGATCCGTCGTACGTGCCCGGGATGGGGACGCTGCTCGGCGTTCTCGGGGCGACGGCGATCGTCTGGGGCTCGATCCAGGCGCTGCGCCAGGAGCGCCTCAAGATGCTCGTTGCGTACTCGACCGTGGCGCAGATCGGCTACCTTTTCCTGCTGTTCCCGCTCGTGGAGATCGCGGGACGCCACGTGGCCGACGCGTGGAGCGCCGGCGTCTTCCACGCGGTCTCGCACGCGCTCGCCAAGTCCGCGATGTTCCTCGCGGCCGGTGCGGTGCTCTCTCGTTTCGGCCACGACCGCATCGAAGGCCTCGGTGGCCTGTCGCGCAGGGCGCCGGTCACGATGATGGCGTTCGGGCTCTCGGGCATCACGATGATGGGTCTGCCGCCGAGCGGCGGCTTCGTCGCCAAGTGGCTCTACATCACCGCTTCCATCGAGTCCGGCGCCTGGTGGTGGGCGGTCGTGGTGCTTGCAGGAGGACTGCTGGCCGCCGGCTACGTTGCTCGCGTCGTCGTGCCCGGATTCGCCAAGGCGAGCGCTGACGCCTCCGACGCCGATGTCGACGCAGGGCGCCTGCCGAAGCACATGGAGCTTGCAGCCCTCAGCCTTGCGCTCGCGGCCCTCGTGCTCGGCGTGCTCGGCCAGCCCGTCTTGGACCTCATGGTCGTGGGCGATCCCGCTTCGGGGGTGATCCCGTGAACTGGCCGGTGATCGCGCTCCTCGCTGCCGTCGCGCTCCCGTTCGTTACGGCCACCGTCATCTTCGCGCTCGGCGAGACGCGCTCGACGGCGCGCTCGGCGGCGAACCTGCTCGGGGCGGCGGGGACGGCCGTCGCGGTGCTCGCGGCGGCGGCCTCGGCGTGGCAGGGACGTGAGGAGCGCGCGTTCGCCTCGGCCGGTATCGAGCTGCTCGACATCGGATTCGGTCTCGAGGCCGACATGCTCGGCTCGGTCTTCGCGGTCGTCGCCGGCGTGCTGTGGCTCGTCACGACCGTTTACGCGATCGGCTACATGTCCCGCTCGGCCGATCGGGCGCGCTTCTTCGGCTTCTTCTCGATCTGCGTGGGCTCGGCGATCGGTATCGCGCTTGCCGAGAACCTCATCACGTTCTTCGTCTTCTACGAGATGCTCACGCTCGCGACGTACCCGCTCGTGGTGCACTCGGGTACGCCGGCCGCGCTCAAGGGCGGGCGCACGTACCTCACCTACGCGCTTCCCGCCGGCGCGGCGCTTGCGCTCGGGGTCGTGTGGCTGCACGTGCTCGCGGGACCCGTGTCGTTCACCCCCGGTGGCGCGCTCCCGTTTGGCCTTGCCTTCGTGCACCCGGCGCAGCTCACCGTCATCTTCGCGCTCCTCATGGGCGGGCTCGGCGTGAAGGCGGCACTCTTCCCACTCCACGGGTGGCTGCCCGCGGCGATGGTCGCGCCCGCGCCGGTGAGCTCGCTCTTGCACGCGGTGGCCGTCGTGAAGGCGGGCGTGTTCGGTATCGCGCGTGTCGTGCTCGAGGTCTACGGACCCGATGCCGCCCTCCTCGGCCTCACGCTCCCGCTCGCCGCACTTGCGGCGTTCACCATCATCTTCGGTTCCGTGCGCGCGCTCGTCCAAGACGACCTCAAGAAGCGACTCGCCTTCTCGACCGTCGCGCAGCTCTCCTACATCGTGCTCGGAGTGGTGCTCGCTTCGCCGCTCGCCATCGCGGCCGGCATCGCGCACCTCGCGCACCATGCCGCGCTCAAGATCACGATGTTCTTCACCGCAGGCGTCGTGGCCGAGGAGGTCGGCGCGTACCGGGTGAGCGAGTTCGACGGGCTCGGCAGGCGGATGCCGCTCACGATGGGCGCCTTCTCGATCGCCGCGCTCGGCATCGTCGGCACCCCGCCGGCGGCCGGCTTCACGACGAAGTGGCTGCTCGGCGCGGGCGCGCTCGATTCAGGCACCGGGTGGGTGCTCGCCGTGCTTGCGGTGAGCAGCCTGCTTAATGCTGCGTACTTCTTCCCGATCATCCATCGCGCGTGGTTCCGCACCCCGCGGGCCGAGTGGGCCTCAGGACCCGCGCCCGGCCGGGCCGAGGCCGACCTGCGGATGGTCGTGCCGCTCGTGGTGACGGCGCTCGCCGGGCTCGCGATGGGGCTGTTAGCGGCTGCGGCGCTCTCGCCTGCGCGCTGGGCGATGCTCGTGGCGGCCATGGAGGCGCTGTGACGGATGCGATGACATACGACGCCGGAAGCGCTGCGCTCGTGTTCGCGCTCGCGATGGTGCCGCTGATCGCGGCGGCGTCGTGCGCGCTGCCGATCACGCGGCGCATCGGGCCGCTTCTCGCCGCATTCGCTGCGGTGCCGGCGCTCGCGAGCGCCGCGCTCCTCCCCGACGTCGCAGGCGAGATCGCGTGGCTCGGCGCGGGCGTGCACGTCGCCCTCGACGCGACGTCGCGCGCGTTCCTCGGCCTGGCGGGCGTCATCTGGACCGCCGCCGGCCTCTACGCGCTCGGAACGGTCGAGACGCGTCGGCCCCGCATCTTCGGCTTCTTCGCGCTCGCGATGGCCGGCAACCTCGGCCTGACCGTCGCGGTCGACCCGGCGTCGTTCTACGCGCTGTTCTCGATGATGGCGCTCTCGACGTACGCGCTCGTCGCGCACGGCCCCGTCCGGGCCGAGGAGGACTCGTCCGAGCGGGCCGTCGACGCGCGTCGCTCCGGCCGCACCTACATGGTATTCACCGTCACCGGTGAGGCGATCCTGCTCTCCGGGCTCTTCGTGCTCGTGATGGGCGGAGTCGCCCTCGTGCCCCTCGCGGCGGTGCTCGTGCTCGTTGCGTTCGGCATCAAAGTCGGCACGCCCGGTGTGCACGGGTGGATGCCCGTCGCCTACGCCGCCGCACCGCCTGCGGCCGCCGCCGCACTCGCCGGCTCGATGAGCACGAGCGGCATTCTCGGCGTCGTGCGCTTCGCGCCCGGAGGCGCGGACCTGCCGCTCGGGATCGGGGTCGCCGTCATGGG
>SLCP01000215.1 GCA_007125735.1 Coriobacteriia bacterium
GAGGACGGTCCCCTCGGCCACCTCACCGATGCGCAGTTTCGGGCCTGCCAGATCGAGCATCACCGCGACCGGGCGTCCGGCACGCTCACCGGCCGCTCGCACCGCCTCGAAGCGCTCGGCGAGCTCGGCCGGATCGGAGTGGGAGGCGTTCAAGCGAGCGACATCGAGACCTGCGGCGACGAGCGCATCGAGAGCATCTGGGGACTCGCTCGCAGGCCCTATCGTCGCAACGATCTTGGTGCGCCTCACGGTTGATCGCCTCCCGACGGCAGGCGAACGACGTGGATGACCTCGCCGTCACGGCGTACCGTGAGCTGGTCGCGGGCGAGCCGATGCACCGCGGTGCGTACGTTGCCGTAGAGGCGCTCGGCCCCGGCTGGATCGGTCACGACGCGCAAGGCGCGATCACCACCCGCGAGCATGTAGCGGACGAGCCGCGTTGCGGTACCGCGTGGCGGCGGGAACGGCACCTCGATCTCTCGCGCGTCGCCCGCCCACTCGTCGAGCTCGATGCCGGTGGGCCGCGCTTCCGGACCGAGCGAGCAGTAGCGCTCCACCTCCGCGACCAAGATGACCGCCTGCGCATGCTCCCCCTTCTCGCCCGAGCGCGACCCGCGCGACACGATGCGCAGCCGGACGTCGAGCCCTTTGGCGGCGGCCGCACGCGCGAGGTACGCCCAGTCGAGCGCACCGTCGTCGTCGAGGAGCATGACGACACGGTCCCGTACCCGGCAGGCGAGTTCGAACAGGAGCCGCGCGAGGCCGAGGCCCCTGCGGGGGGTGAAGGTCACGACCGCGACGTCGTAGGCATCGTTCGGGTCGAGGTCCTCGACCATCCCGCGACGGATGGCAAGATTGTCCGCGCTCGCGACCTCGCTCGCGAGCAGCCGCTTGAGCATCCCTTCCGACGGCTCGAGCGCCGTGACACACCGCGACTTCGCGAGAAGCGGTCGCGTGAGCAGGCCGGTCGCAGCACCTACTTCGAGGATGTCCACCCCCTCGGGCACCTCGGCCATGAGCGCATCGACGAGCTCGGGAAACACGCGCTCCGCCCCGAAGTCGGTGGTGACGTCGTCGGCCAGCCGCTCGCGGCGCCGGAGCGCGGTCTCGAGCGGAATGCCGAAATCGTAGGGAACGTCGGAGGCGCTCCGTGGGTCGCGTGGGCTCATGTCAGGAGGATACCCCGTCGCGCCGGGCTCCACCGGCTAGCCGGTGGATATGTTGTAGAACGCACTCATGCCGGGATAGACCGCCGAGTCACACAGCTCCTCCTCGATACGGAGCAGCTGGTTGTACTTGGCCACGCGGTCGGAACGCGCGGGCGCGCCGGTCTTGATCTGGCCGGCGTTCACCGCGACCGCGAGGTCGGCGATGGTGGTGTCCTCGGTCTCGCCGGACCGGTGCGAGATCACGCACGTGTACCCGGCGCGCGTGGCCATCTCGATGCACTCGAGCGTCTCGGTGAGCGAGCCGATCTGGTTCACCTTGATGAGGATCGAGTTCGCGACCCCCATCTCGATGCCGCGCGCAAGACGCTCGGTGTTCGTGACGAACAGGTCGTCGCCCACGATCTGGACCCGGTCTCCCAACCGCTCGGTCAGCAGTTTCCAGCCGTCCCAGTCGTCCTCGGCCATACCGTCCTCGATCGAGATGATCGGATAGCGAGCGACGAGGTCGGTCCAGAACTCGACCAGCTCCGCCGAGGAGAGCGTTGTGCCCTCGCCCTCTAGGTGGTACACGCCGTCGCGGTAGAGCTCGGTCATAGCGGGATCGAGAGCGAAGACTATCTGCTCGCCGAGGGTGTAGCCGGCCTTCTCGACGGCTTCGCCGATCACCTGGAGCGCCTCTTCGTTGCTGCCGAGGTCGGGCGCGAACCCGCCCTCGTCACCCACGGCGGTCGCGAGTCCGCGCTCGGCGAGCACGCTCTTGAGCGTGTGGTAGATCTCCGCGCACATCCGCAATCCCTCGGCGAAGGTACCCGCCCCCACCGGCATGACCATGAACTCCTGCAGGTCGACGTTGTTGTCGGCGTGCGCGCCGCCGTTGAGGATGTTCATCATCGGTACGGGCAGCAGGTGTGCGTTCGCACCGCCGATGTAGGAGTAGAGCGTAAGCTCGGTCGACTCCGCAGCCGCCTTGGCCACCGCGATCGAGGTGCCGAGCACAGCGTTGGCGCCGAGGTTCGCCTTGTTGTCGGTAGCGTCGAGCGCGAGCAGCGTCGTGTCCACGAGCCGCTGGTCGGTCGCGTCGAGGCCGATGATCTCCGGTGCGATCGTCTCGTTGACGTTCTCGACAGCGGCGCGCACGCCCTTGCCGAGGTAGCGTCCCGCATCACCGTCACGCAGCTCGACGGCCTCGAACGCGCCGGTCGATGCGCCGGAGGGCACGATCGCTCGTCCGAACGAACCGTCATCGAGGACGATCTCGACTTCCACGGTGGGATTCCCTCGCGAGTCGAGCACCTCGCGCGCGTACACGTCGACGATATGGCTCATCGGCCCTGCTCCTCCTTCTCGTTCGCTGACTCCTCCTTGGCGTTGCGCC
>SLCP01000157.1 GCA_007125735.1 Coriobacteriia bacterium
CTCATCCAGGATGCGGACCCGTACGTGCGCTACCACGTCGGGGCCCATGGCACCGAGAGCGTGGCGATGACGAACAAGCTGCGTAAAGAGGGCTTCGACGGCGTGCTGCACCTCAAGCCGTTCGGGTGCATGCCCGAGGTCAACGCGATGTCGGCCCTCCAGCGGCTCTCCCGCGAACACACCTTCCCCATACTGTTCATCAGCTTCGACGCGCAGACGTCCGAGACGGGGCTCGCCACGCGGCTCGACGCGTTCTGCGACATGTTACGCATGCGAAAGAGGAGGCTCGGCGCGTGAAGGCATATCTCGGTGTCGACGTAGGCTCGATCTCGACGAAGGCGGTCGTCGTGGACGGCGAGGGCGCGGTCTTGGCGCGCTCGTACCTGTGGACCGAGGGCAATCCCCTGCGTGCCGTCAAGCGGGTGCTCTCGGCCCTGGCCGAGGAGATCGATGCGACGCATCCGGACGCGCAGGTGGTGGCGGTCGGGGCGACAGGGTCGGCGCGAGAACTCATCGGCGCGGTCCTCGGCGCACAGGTCGTGAAGAACGAGATCACCGCGCACGCGGTGGGGACGCTGTCGCGCCATCCTGACGTGCATACCATCTTCGAGATCGGCGGACAGGACTCGAAGATCATCATCGTGCGCGATGGTGTCCCGGTGGACTACGCTATGAATACGTTGTGTGCCGCCGGTACGGGCTCGTTCCTCTCCTCGCAGGCTCGACGGCTCGACGTGCCCGTCGAGGAGTTCGGCCACTACGCGCTGCGCTCCAAGAGGCCTACCAAGATCGCGGGACGGTGCACCGTGTTCGCCGAATCCGACCTGGTGCACAAGGCGCAGATCGGACACCCGGTCGAAGACATCATCGCGGGACTGTGCAACGCGATCGTCGGCAACTACCTCAACAACGTGGGTAAGGGCAAGGAGATCCTCGCGCCGATCGTGTTCCAGGGAGGCGTGAGCAAGAACGTAGGCGTCGTCAAGGCGTTTCAGGACGCCACCGGCGAGGACGTCCTCGTCGACGACGACGGTCACCTGATGGGCGCGCTCGGCGTGGCTATCGTCGCGCGCGACGAGGGGATCGAGGAGCCGTTCGACTTCGCCGTTCGCGACGTGCGCTTCGAGACCGTGGGCGAGGAGTGCGGTGGGTGCCCCAACGACTGCGAGGTCGTGCTCGTGCTGCGTGACGGCGAGTTCCTCGACGGGTGGGGTAACCGGTGTGGGCGCGGGATGGAGCGCGTGCGAGAGCATCTGGCGCCGCCGGTCGAGTCTACGGTGAGCTGAGCGCACTCCTCGGCCGGCGGACTTGCGACAGCCGGGAGGCTGTGGTGTGGGAATCGTGAATGTTCGGTCGAGGCACGCCGTGCGCTCGTGACGTCGTGGTAGGCTTGTGCGGACGATGCCGCCTCAGGGTGCGCGCACGCTGGGCAGGGCGCATCGTCTGTTGTCGCGACGTCTCCTCGGAGGTATGCCGATGTCTCGCTTGACCAGTCGATCGATCTCTCGCGTGATGACCGCGGTCATCCTTGCTGCCTGCGTGCTCGTAGCCGGTCCCGCCGCTGCGCTCGCGCAGCCGGGAGCGTACGTCACTCTCGGGGCCTCGCTGCTGGTGCAGCCGATGGGTGGGGGAGAGCCGCTGCTCCTGGTGAGCGCGTCGGTTCCTCACGAAACGCCCCTGCCGGTCGAGATCGCACTTCCGGTGCCGGAGGGCTCCGTTATCGAGTGGTCGGGAGAGATCATCGGGGAGACGATCGAAGAGGACATCGAGGTCCCGGCGGTCATCGAAGAGCGCGATGGCGGGTACGTGGCCGTGCTCACGCTGACGAACTCTCACGTCGGCCAGGTCGAGGTTTCGTATCCGGGATCGACTCGTCCGGGTCCGGATGGCTCGACCGAGGCCGCTTTCGAGTTCCTGTCTCCTGCAGCCGTGGAGTCGGCTCGTCTCGCGATCGGGCTGCCTCCGGGCGGTGCCGCGACGGCGGTCCCTCAAGGGTCGCTGGCAGCTCCCGGTCCCAACAACTACACGTACTACTACACCGAGCGCTCCGGGGTGGCTCCGGGTGAGCCGCTCGGATTCACGATCGACTACACGCTGTCCGCCGATGGCGCGCCCGCTGCCCCCGCCGGAGGCTCGCCGGGATCCGAGGTGCCGCCGCTCCTGGTCGCGCTGGTTGCCGCGGCTATCGCTGGCGCGCTGCTGATGCTGCTCGCGGCTCGTGCACGCGGCCGCAACAGCGCCCAGGCGGTGTACGAGGAGCCGGCCGGCACCCACAGTGCGACCACGGCAGCAGAGGATGTGGGCGCGACTTCAGTCGCCGCGACTGCCGAGGATGCGGAGCCAGCGGCGGTCACCGTCGGGACTCCCGAGGCAGCTGCCTCCGCGGGCGGACCTGCCCAACCCGTCGGTGCTGCAAGCCTACTTACCCCGCGCGTCCTGCTCATTGTCGCTGCCGTGCTCGTCATCGGCATAGTCATGGTCGTGAACATGGGAGGCGAGAGCGGACAGGTGGGCGTCATCTCGATGTCTGACGGGTGGATATC
>SLCP01000093.1 GCA_007125735.1 Coriobacteriia bacterium
CTCGACACCGCGCGCCTGCTGGCGGTCCTCGGCCCGTCGGGGTCGGGCAAGACGACGCTGCTCTCGCTCATCGCCGGCCTGCTCACGCCTTCCTCCGGCGAGATCGTGATCAACGGTCACGCAATCCACCTGCGCACCGCGGCCGAGGCCGCGCGATTCCGGCGGACCACGGTGGGTATCGTGTTCCAGGAACACCACCTCGTCCACTACCTCACGGCACGCGAGAACCTGCTGCTCGTGCCGCACCTCTCCCGCCGGGTCACCCGGGAAGACCGGGCGCGCGCCGACGAGCTGCTCGCGTCATTCGGGCTCGCCGAGCGCGCCTCGCACCGGCCTGCGCTCCTCTCCGGCGGTGAACGTCAACGTGTCGCGATCGCGCGGGCCCTCATGAACGCGCCCAAGATCATGCTCGTCGACGAGCCCACCGCCAGCCTCGACACGGACCGCGGACTGCAGGTCGTCGAGTTGCTCAAGCAGCAGGTCCACGAGCGAGAGATGACGTGCGCCATGGTCACGCACGACGCCCGGATGGCCGAGCACGCCGACGAACGCCTCATGCTCGTCGACGGGCGGGTCGCCGAGGAGAAAGCGATATGAGCGGGAACTCGCCCTCGGCCGGACGCCCCCGCGTCGCTCTCCGCGCGCTCGTTGTACTCACGGTCGCGGGCATGATCGCGGCCAACATCCTCGCCAACTCCGTGCCGTTCTTTGGCCGCGCCACCGGCGAGGTCTCCGACCTCTACCCCACGCTCGTCACCCCCGCGGGCTACGTGTTCGCCATCTGGGGTCTCATCTACCTCGGGCTGCTCGCCTACTCAGCGGCCCAGTTCGCCGCCCCGCTCGCGACCGACCCGCTCCCCGACAAGCTCGCGTGGCCGATCATCGTCTCGAACGTGGCGAACGTCGTGTGGCTGCTGCTGTGGCACTCGCTCAACATCGCGTGGACCGTGCCGGCGATGCTCGTCTTGCTCGCCTCGCTCATCACCGCGCATCTGATCTCACGCCGAGGAAGGCCGGAGGACCCCTCGGCACTCGAACGTTGGGCCGTGCGCGCGCCCCTCGGCCTGTACCTCGGCTGGATATCGGTGGCCACGATCGCCAACATCGCGAACGCCCTAGTCGCAGCGGAGTGGACCGGCTGGGGCGTCCCGGCCGAGTGGTGGGGCGTGGTCGTGCTCATCGTGGGCGCCAGCCTCGCCTTAGCAGGCCTGGTACGAGTGCATGACGTGGTGTTCGCGGGCGTGTTCGTCTGGGCGTACGCAGGCATCGTGGCAGCGACGCCGTCGAGTGTCGTGCAGGTCGCGGCCGGGATACTGGCGGTCGCGGTCGGGGTCGGGATCGCCGCTACGAGCGCACGCCGGACGACGACACGTCCCGCGTAGTCAGTCTCGGCCCTTGACCTGCATCGGATGGCCGCAGCACATGACCGAAAGCTCGCACTCGGACTCATGGGTGCAGCTGTCACCGGAACACTTGCGCGTGACCGTGAGCTCTATGTCGCAGTCATCACAGTCACACACGAGCACGTCGCCGTCTTCGACTTTCATGGTCGAGCCTCCTCGAATCGCGTGGTTCCACCGAGTAGTTCCTACCCGCATCGCAACCGTCGACTATCGCAAACCAAGATGCCTCACGCACGCAGCGCCAACGCGCCGAACGCGATCGTGATCGCACTGAGCAGAACAGCCCACACGCCTACGAGCACGCCGATCGCCGCCAACCCGGACACGTCGCTGAGAACCACCCAGACCCCCGCGCCGGCCAGCAGTGCGCCCCGCAAGAGCCGGATCCACCACCACGTAACGAGCGGCACGAGCGCGAACGAAGATGCGATGTCACCGATGCCAGCGAGGATCACGAGAGCCGCGACGACCACGAGCAGCACCGTCCCCACCGCATCGGGGAAGGCGAGTACCACCGCACCGAACGCGGCCACCACGAGTGCCGGCACGAGCGAGACGACCCACAGCCTCTCCGCGTACTCCCGCAACCGCCACGCTCCGTAGGCGAGCACGAGCCCCACCGCGAGTATCGTGGCTCCTACAAGGGCGACGAGGACCGTCCCGCTCAGCTCCGGCCACGCGAGCACGGCGACGCCAAAGAGCAGCATGACGGCGCCCCAGAGCACCGTCGGCCAGCCGCGCTGCCTGAGAGCGTCCCGATCAGTGACGAACAGCTGGACAGCCATGAAGCGCTCCTCCCCCGAGCCCAGGCCCGCAGCTCGGCTCTCGCGGTGACACCCAAGGTCGCCCTACTTGGAGTTCTTTCCACTACTGAGAAAGTAGCCCATCGACGCGACGACGGCGGCGATGCCTACTCCCTGGAGCGCGAGCGCCTGCGGGTCGATCCCCTTGATCACCGAGCCGAGGAACGAGACCGCGAGCACGACCGCGATCACGCCGACGAGCTTCGTCTTAAGGTCGTCAAGCGAGGTGATGGAGAGCCACGCGGGCAGCGGGATCGAGTCGTCGATGAACAGCTCGTAGAGGCCGAGCGACATGATGTAGAGCACGGTCGCGAGGAGGAAAACGTCTGCGA
>SLCP01000005.1 GCA_007125735.1 Coriobacteriia bacterium
TACGACACGGCCCAGTCGCCAAGAAGCTCCTTGGCGTGCCTGAGCACGATCCCCTCATCGCGCCTGGCGGCGTAGCCTCTACGTTCGAGCTCCTTGACCACCTTGGACACGTATCCCGGACTGAGCCGGACCTCCTCGTCACGCGCGCCGACCATCTCCGCGATCTGCCGCACCCCGAGTGGCGAGTCGGCCGCCATGAGCGTCCGCACCACAAGGGATGCCTTGTCGGAGAACACGTCCCTGCGCACACGCTGCTCCTTGACGGGGTTGGCGAATCCCCGCCTGTCGATATGGACCCCTGGCGCAACGATCCATGCGTTTCCCGCATAGTCGATGAACGCCGTGTGCGAGTCGCGCAACAACGCCTGGCTTGAGGCGCTCAGGTACGGCGCGGCGAGCACGGGGATCGCCGCGGGCGAATCGCCCCGAGAGGCGCGCTGAAGCTCTGCCGCGTCGATCAGCCTCGCACGTGTCGCGTTGTCGAGCAGCGTGATCTGCAGACCGAGACTTCCCGCGGACGCGCAAACCTCAACGTGCGCGGACGGCGCATGGCCTCGCGAATCGCTCGGTCGAATCTCGATCGCGCCCCCGGGGAAGAGTCGCCTGAGTGCGCGCTCGAGGTCCGAGTATGATTCGCCTCTTGCGGGCATGTTTCCTCCTGCATGTATGTTTCCCGCTTGGGAAACACTATACCTACAGACAACAAGTGCACGCAAGAGCGGACCTCAGAAGAGCAGCGTCCTGTGATCGATGAAAGTCCAGTGCACATCGATTGCAGGTGGACTTGCATCGCCCCCACCCTACCCCTCGACGCTTACCGCGAACTCCCCTGCCGCCACGATCGCGACGCCGCCCGGCCCCTCGCCGCCCGACTTCTCGCCACACACCCCGAGCAGCCGCCGGTCGCCCGTCACGACGTACCCCGCACCCCCGCGCAGCGCCGTCTCGATGATCGCGTCGTCAGCCGCGTCCTCGCACCACTGGCCCGACGCCTCGAACACCGGCACCATCTCCGATGCGCGGGCGATCGCGAGCGCGATGCGGTCGACCTCCTCGGCATCGAACCCCAGCTCCTCCGTCATCACGCGCCGCAGCTCGTCGATGATGTAGGGCGAGCACACTGCGACGAACTCCCCCCGCCGCACCGAGGCGACCAGCCGACTCGGCAGACCGTCGGCAATGATCGCTGAGATGAGGATGTTCGTGTCGAGAACCGCTCGGATCACGTCCGACGCGGCCTTCTGCCGGCGCGCGGCGATGCCCCGGCCTCGCCGTACCGGGCCTCCTCGACGGCTGCCACGACGTCATCCTCGGCGATCCCGGCCGCCTCAGCCTGGGCGCGCAGGCGCTCACGCATCGCGTCCCACGTGCCCGCGACCGGCTCGATGACTACCCGGTCCTCCCGTACGACGACGTCGACCTCGGCCCCCTCCTCGAGCAGCAGCTCGTCGACGACCTCGTACGGGATCGTCACGGTCATGCTGTTGCCGACCTTGCGAAGCTTGACGCGAACGGCCGGGCACGCACCCCCGTTGTGCTCCCTGCAGCCGAGGAGTACGATGCGTCCAGGGGGAACTACCGAGGGGGCGCTCATGAAACCGTCACGCGCTACCGTCCTGCTCTGCACGCTCATCGCGACGTTTGTCGCAGCCGGCGCCATCGGCGCGTTCGCATCTACGCGAATCGGCACCGTCATCACTTCGGCCGACTGGCCCTTCGTCGTCTACCGGATCACCGACGACGACCTCGATCAGGACTCAATCCGCGTCTCGGGCTCCCACGTCTACTGGCTCGAGAACCGCCAGGTCCCTCAGGGCGACGGGAGCGTTCTCCCCACGCCATCGATCGGCCGGTATCTCAACCGGACCACGGGCGCCCGCGCCCGCATCGACCCGAGTCCTGCAGGCATCTTCGGGCTCTCCGCCGGTGGGGACTGGGTCGTCTACACTCATGAGGACGCTGAGTCTACCCTTCTCGCGTGGAATCCTGTGACCGGTGAACGGCGCACGATCGCCACGGGCCTGGACGACACCTGGTACTTCCGCGCCACCGATGGCACGCATGTCGTATGGGCGGAGTACACCGGCGAGGAGGATGCAGACGGGCACCACACCCTCTCGATCACCGCCACCACCATCGCCCCTGGCCCACAGAAACTCATCGCGAAGGGCGCCGTCCGCAGCGCTCCTGCTGTCGACAATGGTCGGGTCGTCTGGGCGACTTCAAGCCCTCTCGACCGCGAGTTCAATACCCTGCACGTCTACGACATCCGGTCGGGCGACTCGTCGTCCGTGAGCATCGAAGACTTCAGCGTGGAGTGGGTAGGCGTGTCCGGCCCGCTCGTTGTCGCTTCCGGCGAGGATCCTGCGTACACGAGCCACATCTACGTATGGGACACCCGAACGGACCACGTGCGGCGTATCTATTCCGCGCCTATCGCCGAGGCCTCCGTCCTTGGAGCGTTCATCTCGGGCACGCGCGTGGTCTTCACCGAGAGCCCGCGTAACCGGTTCCTCCGCGTCCGCTTGATCGA
>SLCP01000027.1 GCA_007125735.1 Coriobacteriia bacterium
ACCCGGTCCCGGTCGCCGGCGGCTCGCGGGAGGTCCTCGGCAACGCTCGTGACGAGCTCCACCGAAGACTGATCGGCCATCGTCTTGAACGTATCGGCAGCTCCGACGATCAACTCGGTTACATCGATCGGCTCGACCTTGAGATGTATGCGGCCCGACTCGATGCGCGAGATGTCGAGCATGTCGTTGATGAGGCTCACGAGCCGGTCAGAGTTCTCCTGCACGATCTCCAAGAACTCGCGCTGGATCTCGTTGATATCGCCAGCCTCGCCGTCGACGATGAGATCGACGTACCCCTTGATGGACGTGAGCGGGGTGCGCAGTTCGTGCGAGACGGTCGAGACGAACTCGTTCTTCATCATCGCCATCTCACGCTCGGCGGTGATATCACGGATGTTGGAGACCGTACCGATCGGCGCCCCTGCCGAATCGAGCACCGGGCTCGTCCGCACCTGGACGATGCGGTGCTCGGGCTCGGAGAGGGTGGCCTCCCATGCGGCACCAGTGGACTCGGCGCCCTCCGGCAGCAGCGGTTCGGTGCCGAGGATCTCCGCCAGGGTCGCCTGCGTGTCGACGTGGTCGTCGATTCGGGGCCCGATGATGTCGCGGGCCGCCGGGTTGAAGTAGGTCAGCTTCCCATCGGGCGAGAAGACGAGCATGCCGTCGCCCGTAGCGTCGAGGATCGCTTCAGCACGCTCCAGGTCGTCCGCTCCGCGTGCCCCGTCACGCACGACGACCGCGACGCTCTCGCCCGAGCCCGACTCGGGATCATCGAAGGGGATGAGCGTGCACGCGAGCTGACGACCCTTGACCGACAGGACAGCCGCTGAGGAGTCCCACGCTCCGTTGAGGCGAGCCTCGGCAAGGGCCGCCTCGAGATCCGGCACCTCAACCGCGCTCACGTGGGCGTACATGACCGCGATGCGTTCTACGCCGAACAGCTTCTCGGCCGCCTCGTTGAAGATCCTGATGCGGTCGTCCGAATCGACCACTACGAATCCCTCGTGCGCCGCGCCCATGAGCGCGCGCATGCGGGGGCTCTGCCTGCGCTCCTCGTTCGACACCGCACCTCCATCGGTCGCACCGCACCGTTTCAGGCCTTCTTCGCCACTTGCGTATGGATACCTTCCCGCACAACGGTGCAGCAGCGCATCGTCCCGGTGATGTCAGGCGGGCCAGATTCGAACCTGCTCGGCCTCGACCTCGTCTCGAATCTCCTCGGCTATAGAGGTGAGCGGACCGGCCTGCACCCGACGCCCGAGCACGCCCTGCAGGTATACCTCGGAGTCGATCATCGCTTGCAGGGTCGACTCTTCGAGCTCGACGATGAGCCCGATGAAGCTCGTGTCCGTCTGCTCGCCGCGCACGAACGCGCCGAACACGTCGACGCTCACCACGCCGTAGCGCTCCGCGAGGACGGGCCCGTGCTCGCGCACGCGGCGGGCGACCTCTTTGAGGTCGGCTGCTGGTCCGGAAACCTCTGGCTTCTGTCGCCTTCCCCTACGCACCGGCCCCACATCGAGCACCTCTGCGACCCGGCTCACCCGCTCGAGCGATGCGTTCCGGTACGCGCTCGTCTCCCACCGCGCGACCTGTTGCTGCTTGACGCCCACAGCCTCACCGAGTTCGCGCTGAGACATGCCGCGCTGCTGTCGCGCGCGCACGAGCAGGTGTCCGATGTCGAGGAGACTCTCCATGAGCCTGATGCTACCCTCGCGGCCTCCGGCGCACAACAGATGTGTTGTTGCCTCACGGGCACGTCACCGGTCATCGAGATCACGCCTGGGTGCTCGTCCACCTCTCGTAGGCCGAAGTCACCTCTCCCTGACGCGCCAGCGCAGCTGCGCCGTGATCCAGGTGCGAGACTCCTCCGGCGGTACCTGCGGACCGGGGCCGCCGGTGAGTCCCAACTCGGCCGCGAGCCGCTCCATGAGCGCGGGAGCTGCCACGTACCCCGTGGAAACACCGGCGCCGATGACCTCGAGCAGACCGGCCGCGACAAGCCGCCCAAGGTCCGAGGCTGCAGTCACCGGAGACACCTGCGCAAGCTCACGGTAGTAGCGGTTGGTCACAGTGTGGCCGAGGAACGCATCGTAGAGCGCGTCGACCGTACGTACATCCCCGATCTCCGCGCAGATGTTCTCCAGCGCTGTCCACACGTCTCGCTGCACCTCCAGCCGCTCTTCGTACTCCTTGACCTGAGCGACATGCGCAGCGATATGCGCATGAACGAACGGCGTGATGTCCGCATCGGGTGACCATTCAGGGCCGAGGGATCGAAATGTGGCGTAGTAGTCCGCAGGATGTCGGCCCCACCACTCCTCGAGCGACGTGAACTCTGGGCGTCGGAAGCCGCCACGGAGTAGCGCGAGAGAAGCACAGATACGGGCCGTACGGCCGTTCCCGTCCGTAAACGGGTGAATCGCGGCTACGGCTGCGTGCACGTATGCCGCGGCCACCGGGGTGCTGAGCCCTCCGCGCTGGACCCAGTCCATCGCCGCATCGACGAGTTCGGGGACGTCATCC
>SLCP01000206.1 GCA_007125735.1 Coriobacteriia bacterium
CGCGCCGGGTGGTCACGGTGCTCGCCGCGATGACGGGCCGCGCACGCTCCATGTATTCGAGCAGGATCTCGGTGCCCGGGCCGCTCGGCACGTACGGGGCCACCGGCTTGTCAGAGATGTCGTGCGGCGGCGTGTAGCGTCCCTCGAGGAGCCCCTTGTGACCCTTCACCACAAGGATGTGCCGGTAGGCGACACCCGGGTAGAGCCGGAACGTCTCGTCGTCGAGCGCCGCGGCGATCTCGCCCACGAGCTCGCGCGAGTCCGCAGACGGGATGTGACCGGCAGCGTAGCTTGCCATGACGCCACCGTCGATGCTTACGAGGTTGAGGCGCAACGCGACCTCATCGGGCGCAAGCCGGATGCCCATGCTCGCCGCCTCGATCGCTCCTCGGCCCACGTAGTCGGCGACCGGATCGTAGCCGAGGATCGACGTGCACGCAGCAGACGACGACGGTTCGGAGCCCTGCGGCACGGTCTGCGCGAGCCCGACGGCCCCCTCGCGGCACAACCGGTCGAGGTGCGGCGTCGACGCAGCCTGCAGGCTCGTGCGCCCGCCGTACTCGGGCAGCGGCCACCCCGCCGCGCCGTCCAAGATGATCACGCAGTAGCGCACGGGGCCTCCCTCTCTCGGGTACGTATGAAGCGTACACCACCGCCAAGGAGGCCGACCATGCCGCACGACCCTGCCCCCGCCGAGCTTCCCATCCTCCGCGGCGAGCACGTGACGCTCCGTCCGCTCGACCCGAGCGAGGTCCCGCGCCTTGCCGAGGAGATTGCCGGCGACGAGACCACCGCGCCGTGGTGGGGCACGGACGCAGGAAGGATCGCGGGCTGGCTTGCCGACGAGGATGCGCGCGTGTTCGCCATCGATGTCGGCGACACCACCGTAGGTGTCATCATGTACGAAGAGGAGAACGAGCCTGACTACCGGCACGCATCCATCGACCTGAGCGTGCTCGCGCCGTACTCCGGTCGCGGGCTCGGCCCCGACGCGCTCCGCACGCTCGCCCGCCACCTCTTCGCGACGCGCGGCCACCACCGCATCCACATCGATCCGACCGCTAAGAACGCCCGAGCGATCCGTGCCTACGAAAAGGTCGGCTTCAAGCCGGTGGGCATCATGCGCCGCTACGAACGCGCGCCCGACGGCGAGTGGCGCGACGGGCTGCTCATGGACCTCCTCGCCGAGGAGTTGGCCGAGGAGTAGTCACCCCACACCCACCGGACTCTCGGGTATCATGCTCGCATGAGACGAGAAACCACCTATCACGACACCCGCGGGGGCGACACGTCGCATCCCACCTTCACCGACGTCGTCGTCACCGGCATCGCGCCCGGCGGCGGCCTCTACGTCCCCGACGAGCTCCCCGCGCTCGACCTCGACGAGGTCCTCGTCTTCTCCGAGTGGCCGTACTGGCGGCGCGCCGCCGCCACGTTCTCCCGCTTCGGCGTTGACCTGCCGACCGGTCGCATCGACGCGCTCATGCGCGAGGCGTACGGCACGCAGTGGGGCGACCCGCGCATCGCACCCGTCGTCGAGGTGCGCCCCGACATCCACGTCCTCGAGCTCTGGCACGGCCCCACGAGCGCGTTCAAGGACATGGCGCTTCAGTGCATGCCGCTCTTCTTCTCGGAAGCGGTCTCGATGAAGCAGGCGCGCGGCACGCTGGCCGAGGACTTCTTAGTGCTCGTCGCCACCTCGGGCGACACCGGTAAGGCCGCGCTCGACGGCTTCGCCGACCGCCCGCACACCAAGATCGCCGTCTTCTACCCGGCGGACGGCGTCTCCGACATCCAGCGCAAGCAGATGGTCACGCAGCACGGCACCAACGTCGCGGTGTTCGGCGCACGCGGGAATTTCGATGACTGCCAGACGGCCGTCAAGGCCGCTTTCGCCGACGAAGCGTTCACCGGCGAGCTCCGCGCACGCCACGGGCTCGCGCTCTCCTCGGCCAACTCGATCAACTGGGGCCGGCTGCTGCCGCAGATCGTGTACTACGTGAGCGCGTACGCCGACATGGTCGCAAGCGGCGGGGTCGTCGCCGGCCGCCCGATCGACGTGTGCGTGCCCACCGGCAACTTCGGTAACATCCTCGGCGCGTACTACGCCAAGCGCCTCGGCGTGCCGATCGAGCGGCTCATCTGCGCGAGCAACGAGAACAACGTGCTCGCCGACTTCATCGCGACCGGCTCCTACGACATCTCCGGGCGCGATTTCGTCACCACGCCGAGCCCGAGCATGGACATCCTCGTATCGAGCAACCTCGAGCGCCAGCTCTACGAACTCACGCGCGACCCGGCGCGGATCGCCGAGTGGATGGCGGCGCTGCGCGAGAGTGGCCGCTTCAAGGTCGACCGCGACACCCACCGCGCGATGCGCGAGCACTTCGCCGGCGACTTCGTCACCAACGACGAGTCGCTCGCGACGATCCGCCGCGTGTGGGAGGACTCTGACTACCTGCTCGACCAGCACACCTCGGTGGCGTGGGAGGTCGCCGAGCGCCAGCAAGCCGACAACCCCG
>SLCP01000137.1 GCA_007125735.1 Coriobacteriia bacterium
ACGCCGGTGGGCATCTGCACCATCGAGAGCAACGAGTCGAGTCCGCCGAGGTCCGACGTCTTCATCGGCACCGTGATGACCGGCAGCGGGGTGAACGCCGCGACCACGCCGCCGAGATGCGCCGATTTGCCCGCGGCAGCCACGAGCACCTTGAGGCCGCGGTCACCGGCCGAGGTCGCCCAGTCGTGGACGCGGTCGGGATTTCGGTGCGCGCTCGCCACGAGCATCTCGTAGGGGACGCCCAGCTCGTCGAGTTGGTCGGCGCACTGCTGCATGACGTCCATGTCGGACTTCGAGCCCATTACGATTCCTACCAGCGGTGTGTCGGCCATGATGGTCCTCCGGCTCGCTCGTGCCCACTTCGGGCGGGTCGGTGTGTCCGCTGATTGTAGCCGAGGAACCCGCTCACGGCACGGGTGAATGTTCCGCATCCTCCGTGGCCGCGACCGCCTCTTGAGCGCCGCCCACACACTCGGTCTCGCCGTAGAACATCGCGAGTTCGTCCGGCGGCAGCGCCGCGCGCGCTTGATCACGCAGGTTGTTCACGCCGATGAAGAACTGCCGCATCATCGCCACGAGCAGATATCGGCCCTTCACCGTGAGCGTGAGGCGCTCGGCATCGTCGATTTCGAACGCGCCGTTCATCCGCATGAACGCCATCTCGAGCGGAAGCCCGCGCTCGATGCTGACCCCGAAGTCCCGCCTGAACGCCGCCTTGTCGAGCGACATCCCAAAGAGCGACATCAAGAACCGGTAGCGCATGCGGTCTCCTCGGCCAAACGCGCGCCGCGACGTCACGCCCGTCTGCCCGGCGTCGATGCGCTGCGCGTACTCGCCGAGCGAGAACGTGTTGACGTAGAGCGCGCCGTCGAGGAAGGAGAACGCGCCCGAGCCGATGCCCACGTAGTCCTCGTAGTCGACGATGTACTCGTCGATCATGCCGCCGCCGGTGCGCGAGAACGTCCATGAGGTCGCCGGATCGAAGCTCTCGGCGAGCAGCTCGGACAGGAGCAGGTAGTAGCGGTGCTCGCGGTCGTAGGAGACCTCGCCCACCGTCCGCTTGAGCGACTCCTCGACAACCGGCGAGGCCATGAGCGGGTAGAACGTCGTCTGGTTGGTGCGACTCGCCACGAGCATCTCGACGTCGCGGCGGAGCATCTCCTCCGTCTGCGTGGGGAAGTTGAAGATCATGTCGACGTTGAGCGAGTGGAAACGTCCCTCGATCGACTGGATGCGCTCGAGGATCTCGGCGCCCGAGCCGTACTTGTCCAGGCGGTCCATCTGCTTGAGCAGGGTGTCGTCGAAGGATTGCACGCCCACGCTGAACCGGTCGACCCGCTCGGTGAGGGGCCCGACGACCCGCTCGATAAGGTGGTCGGGGTTCGTCTCGCTCGAGACCTCGCGGATCGAGAAGAGACTCTTGGCGAGATCGATCGTCTCGCACAACTCCTCGATGATGACGGTGGGCGTGCCGCCGCCCACGTACATCGACGTGCACGCGAAGCCCTGGTCGGCCACGAAGCGCATCTCCTCGCGGAGCCGCTTGAAGTAGGCGACGGTGCGGCTCTCCTCGAACGGGAAACGGTTGAACGAGCAGTACGGACAGAGCCGCGTACAGAACGGCACGTGCACGTAGAGGAGGTACTCGCGCCCGGGGATCGGCGCCGGGAGGCGCGGCTCGGCGTACGGCTCGAGCCTGAGGGTCTTCACGTTAGCGCGGTTCATGACCGCGCTGAGCACGCGTTCTGCGAGCACGCTACACCTGCCAGGCGCCTCGGCCGCGCTGGGCCTTCGCGCCGATGTCTGAGCGGTAGAACATCCCGTCGAAGTCGATGAGCGCGACGGCCTCGTACGCGCGGTCCCTCGCCGAGGAGAAATCGTGGCCGAGCGCGGTGACGTTGAGGACCCGGCCCCCGGCCGTGAGCGCGGTGCCGTCGGACGCCAGGCGCGTGCCCGCGTGGAACACCGTCACGCCCGGCAGCGCTTCTGCGGCCTCGATGCCGCTGATGGGCATGTCGACGTCGTAGTCGCCCGGGTACCCGCCGCTCGCGAGCACCACCGAGACCGCCCACTCGTCACGCCAGCCGAGCTCGACATCGGCAAGGCGACCCTCGGCCGCCGCGAGCAGCACCTCGGCGAGATCGCCCTCGAGGCGCGGGAGGACAACCTGGGTCTCGGGGTCGCCGAAGCGCGCGTTGAACTCGAGCAGCTGGGGCCCCTCGGCGGTGAGGATGAAGCCGCCGTAGAGGACGCCGCGGTAGTCGATGCCCTCCTCGGCCAGGCCTTCGACGGCAGCGCGCATCGCTGCGACCATCGCTTCGTGCTCGGCATCGGTGACGATCGGGACCGGCGAGTAGACGCCCATGCCGCCGGTGTTGGGACCCTGGTCGTCCTCGTAGGCGCGCTTGTGGTCTTGGGCGGGCGCCATGGGCACGACGGTGTGGCCGTCGGTGAAGACGAGCAGCGAGCACTCCGGCCCGGTGAGGTACTCCTCGATGAGCACGGTCGAGCC
>SLCP01000115.1 GCA_007125735.1 Coriobacteriia bacterium
AGCAGCATTCAAAACGGGCCGCCGGGTATCTCTCCGCTGCGAACCCCCTCGAGCCACCGCGTGAATGCGTTGCCATCGCGCGCTGCCATCCGTATCACTCCGGTCCCGTCGGCTCCACGAGCCGCCACACCTCGTCGCGCCACTCGAAATGCGCCTCGGTCGCCGACGTGTTCTCGAACTCACCGCGCACCACGATCGAGTCGTAACCGTCGACGTACTCGACGACCACGTCCGAGGGCATCACCGGTGGGATGCCGGCCGCTTGCATCGTGTCGACCAGCTGGAAGATGAGCGCCATCGGGACGGCCTCGAAGTCCCCGTCGACGTCGCCGAGCACGCCGTCCTCATCGCCATCCGGCCACGACGAGGCGCCGCCGGGAGTCTCGCTTCCGTCGGGGTCTCCGACGCTCGCACCCTGCTCGGGCAGCGAAGGCGCCACTTGCTGAGCACCGCCCCCGCCGAGCCCGCCGGTCACACGAGCGCCAACGAGCGCCGCGAGCAACACGATGCCCACGACGATGAACCATATGTTCTGCCGGGCTGGACTCATGAGCCTTCCCTCCGTACGAGCGAACCACGCCGTACCATGACGATACCCGCCTTCATCTCCGTGTGTGCCGAGCGTCTGCCGGCCGCGTCCTCCGCGTGGCGCCGGAGCCGCTCGATCTCGTCGCGCATCGACTCGACCGTGCGCTCGAGCTCCATGATGCGCTCGACTCCCGCAAGGTTGATGCCCTCGACCTGCGTCAGGTGCTGTATCATCCGGAGCCGCTCGATGTCGGCCTCGGAGTACAGTCGGGTGTTACCCGCCGAGCGTTGCGGCCTGATCAGCCGTCGCCGTTCGTAGATGCGCAGCGTCTGCGGGTGAACGCCCGCGAGCTCGGCCGCCACGCTGATCATGTAGAGCGGCCTCGACTTGCTTGTACTGTTGCGAGCAGCCACTGTCGTCCTCCTCGGGCCGCGCGCCGCTGCCGTTACCGGCAGCTGCGACCCATCGCCACTACCTGATATGTGCGCGCACGTCGCCGGTGTGCGACGACGCGAATCTGTTGAGCAGTTCCTTCTGTTCGGCCGTCAAGTCACTCGGCACGACGACCTTCATCCTGACCTTGAGGTCTCCTCGGCCGGCACCCTTGAGCTTGGGAGCGCCTTTGCCCTTGAGCCGGTGTACGGCTCCGTCCTGCGTGCCCGGAGCGATCTTGAGCTTCACCTTCCCGCCCTCGGGCACCGGGATCGTGACCTCGGTGCCGAGCGCCGCCTCGGTGATCGTGATCGGCAGCTCCATCACGACATCGGCGCCGTCCCGCGTGAAGTACGGGTGCGGCTTGATGTGCGTCACGACGTAGAGGTCACCCGCGGGGGCGCCACCCTCGCCGGGCTCGCCCTTGCCTTTGAAGCGCAGCTTTCCGCCGTCGGTCACGCCGGGAGGGACGTTAACCGTGACCGGCTTGATGCGGGTAGCCCGCCCGACCCCCTTACACGCCGCACACGGGTTCTCGATGACGCTGCCGGACCCACCACACCGCGGGCACGGGCGCGAGAACGCGAACATGCCTCCCTGCCCCTGGCTGACGTGTCCGGTGCCGCTGCACGTGGGGCATGTCGTCGCCGAGGTTCCCGGTTTGGCGCCCGAACCCTTGCACACCGAACACGTCTCGGCGCGCTCGACGTCGACTTTGGTCGACACACCCGCAAGCGCCTCGTCGAACCCGAGCGTGATCTCGTAGGTCAGATCGCGTCCGCGACGCGCACCGCGCCCGGCGCTCGTACCGGTCCGCGTGCCGCCGAACCCGCCGCCACCGAAGACGTCGCCGAAGATGTCGCCCAAGTCGACGTGTTCGTAGGAGAATCCGCCGCCGGCCCCGGGTGGCCATCCACCAGGGGCGCCACCAGGTCCGCCCGGCGCTCCCGCCCCACCGAAGTACGCACCGTACTGATCGTACTGCTTGCGCTTCTCCGGGTCCGACAACACCTCGTAGGCCTCGTTGATCTCCTTGAACTTCTCCTCGGAGCCACCGGCGTCGGGGTGGTGCTTGCGCGCGAGTTTACGGAACGCCTTCTTGATCTCGTCGGCCGAGGCGCTCTTCTTCACGCCGAGTATGTCGTAGTAGTCCTTGGTGGCAGGCATCGTCTACTCCTCGGCCGGAGGACCTCCGGTGGACACGACGACCATCGCTGCGCGTACGGTACGCCCGTGCATCTCGTAGCCCTTCTGGAACACCTCCACAACGGTGCCCTCGGGAACGCTCGCGTCCTCCTTCTGGCCCACCGCCTGGTGGACGAGCGCGTCGAACGGCTGTCCGACCGGGTCGACCTCGACGACGCCCTCCTTGGCGAGTACGTCACGAAGCTGGCCGAGGACCATCTCGACCCCGGTGCTGAGCTCGGCGACATCACCGCCCTCCGCAGCGTGGGCGATCGCACGCTCGAGGTTGTCGACCACGGGCAGCAGGTTCTCGACGATCCGCTCGCCCGCGCGCTTCACCGCGTCGGCGTGGTCGCGCGCCATGCGCTTGCGGTAGTTGTCGAACTCCGCCTGGACGCGTTGGGCGGTGTCAAGATGGCGCGCCACTTCCCCGCGCGCCGCCTCGAGCTCGGCCATGAGCTGGTCACCGCGCAACTCGAACTCCTCGCCGAGATCCGCCTCGAGCTCGGGGTCGACGGCGGGCTCGCGGACCTCCTCGGGAGGACCATGTCCCGCAGCCGTGTCGTGTGACCTCTTTCGCATAGCTACTTGTCTCCGTCCTCGTCGACGACCTCGTAATCGGCCTCGACGACCTCTTCCTCGTCGGCAGGAGTCGCCTCATCGCCAGCCGCCTCGCCGGACTCGCTCGCCGCCTGCGCCTCGGCGTAGACGATCTCCGCGAGCTTGTATCCGGCCTGCTGGAGCGTGTCGGTGGCGGCCTTGATCGCGTCGGTGTCGTCGCCCTCGAGAGCGGACTTCATCTCGGCGATGGCCTCCTCGGCCGCCGTCTTCGTCTCCTCCGGCACCTTGTCGCCGAGGTCTGCGAGCGTCTTCTCGGTCGAGTAGGCGAGCGTGTCGGCGGTGTTGCGCGCCTCGGCCGCCTCCTTCTTGGCGCGGTCCTCATCGGCGTGCGACTCGGCGTCGGTGACCATACGCTCGACCTCTTCGTCGGAGAGCGCGGTCGTGCCGGAGATCGTGATCTTCTGCTCCTGACCGGTACCCTGGTCTTTGGCCGAGACGTTCACGATGCCGTTGGCGTCGATATCGAACGTGACCTCGATCTGCGGGATACCGCGGGGTGCCGGCGGGATGTTCATGAGGTGGAACTTGCCGAGCGTCTTGTTGTCCGCTGCCATCTCGCGCTCGCCCTGGAGCACGTGGATCTCGACCGAGGTCTGGCTATCGGCGGCCGTGGTGTACGTCTCGGTCTTGCGCGTGGGAATCGTGGTGTTGCGCTCGATCATCTTGGTCATCACACCGCCGAGCGTCTCGACGCCGAGCGAAAGCGGGGTCACATCGAGCAGGAGGATGTCCTTGACGTCGCCCGCGAGCACGCCACCCTGGATCGCGGCGCCTACAGCGACGACCTCATCGGGGTTCACACCCTTGTGCGGGTCCTTGCCGGTGATCGACTTCACCATCTCGACGACCGCAGGCATCCTCGTCGAGCCACCCACGAGGATGACGTGCTCCACCTCGGACGCTTTGATCCCGGCGTCCTTGATCGCGGCCTCGACCGGCTTCTTGCACCGGTCGAGCAGGTCGCTCGTGATCTTCTGGAACTCGGCCCTCGTCAGGCTGTAGTCGAGGTGCTTCGGCCCGCTGGCATCGGCCGTCACGAACGGCAGGTTGATCTGGGTGGTCTGCGTGGTCGACAGCTCCATCTTGGCCTTCTCGGCGGCCTCTTTGAGCCGCTGCAGGGCCATCTTGTCGGCACGCAGGTCGATGCCCTGGTCCGCCTTGAACTTGTCGGCGAGCCAGTCGATGACGCGCTGGTCCCAGTCGTCGCCGCCAAGGTGGTTGTCGCCCGAGGTCGACTTGACCTCGAACACGCCCTCGCCGATCTCGAGGACCGACACGTCGAACGTGCCGCCGCCGAGGTCGAACACGAGGATCGTCTGGTTCTCGTCGCCCTTGTCCAGGCCGTACGCGAGCGCGGCGGCCGTAGGCTCGTTGATGATGCGTTTCACCTCGAGACCGGCGATCTTGCCGGCATCCTTGGTGGCCTGACGCTGCATGTCGTTGAAGTACGCAGGCACCGTGATGACCGCCTCGGTCACCTTCTCGCCGAGGTACGCCTCCGCATCGGCCTTGAGCTTCTGCAGCACCATCGCCGAGATCTCCTCGGGCGTGTAGTGCTTGCCCTCGATGTCGACGTTGACCCGGCCGTCCTTGCCCTTGCTCACGTTGTACGCGATCGTCTTGCGCTCGGACTCGGTCTCCTCGAACTTGCGGCCGACGAACCGCTTGATCGAGGTGATCGTGTTCTCCGGGTTGGTGATCGCTTGGTTCTTCGCCGCCTTGCCTACGACCCGCTCACCGTCTTTGCGAAACGCGACGACGCTTGGCGTGGTGCGATCCCCCTCGGCATTGATGATGACCGCGGGCTCACCACCCTCGAGCACGGCGACGGCCGAGTTGGTCGTTCCTAGGTCGATTCCGATGACCTTTCCCATCGTACGTTCTCCTTTCCGAGCGCCTGCGCCCCCACAGGCGCGGCATGTCTGGTATAGGTAGTAGTGCGGCCGCGTAGGAGAAGGCCGCACTCGGCAATGCTAGAATCTGAGTCCTACGCTGTCAAGTTATATGGCAACGTGTTCCCTATACCCCTACAGCGATCACCATAACCCGCTCCCGCTCTAAATCACCCTTTACAGCATGGCGCGTGGCCGATAAGGTACGGCACGACCCACACGGCGATGGCGTGCTTCGCACGCCATACGAGGAGGATCGATGCCCCGCCCCATCATCGTGCAAGAGGACTGTTCCGCCTGCGGGATCTGTGTCGACGTCTGTCCCGAAGGCGTCCTCGAGCTCGTCGGTGACGTCGCCGCACCAGTCAAGGAAGACGAGTGCACCGCATGTGCGGCATGCCTCGAAGAGTGCCCGATGGGCGCTATCAGCGAGATAGAAGAGGACTGAAGCGCCTAGAGTGACGGGGGTCTCGGCGACAGCGTCTTGAGCTGTCGCCACACGCGCCGCTTCAGCGCCTCGTCCGCCAGCGACTCCTCGAGTCCGTCGGCAGCGACAAAGACCCTCCCGTGTGCGCGAACGAGCCGGCCGGATCTCAGCGCACCCAGCTCGAACGCGATCCCCGCGACCTGCGCGGCGACTCGATCGAGAGCGACGACCGCATACGGATCCACAGCCTCCACCTGCATGCGCAACCGAGCGCCGAGCACTTCTTCGTCGATGTCGGGCTCGGGCCGTGCGACCGTAGCGAACACCGATGCCGGATCGAAGCCGAGCGCCTCGAGGGCCTTGCGTGCCGCCTCCCCGTCAGGACCGCTGAGTGCGGCACCCCCCGCCGCCTCGGCAGGACCTGGATCCCCTTTGACGACTGCCACCTCCGCGAACACGTCTCCGCTCCACGGAACAGCGTCTGCTCCCTGGGCGACACGATTCGCAGCCTCAAGCTCCGCCTGAGCCTTCGACGCGAACGCATCCCGCAGCTCGCGCTCGTCCGGAGGATGCGCGCCGTCCGCACTCATCGCTGGGCGAACCACCTGAACGTCGGACCCAGGCCCGTCGCAAGGGGGACACTCGCGCGCCAGCCGAGCACGTCTGCTGCTTTCGCCGGATCGAGAGCGCTGCGACGGACATCGCCCTCGCGCTCCGAGCCATACTCGAAGGGAGCGAAGAACCCGGCGACGGGGCGAAGCGTGTCGGCGAGCGCCTGGACGGTCGTCTCCGTACCGGTGGAGATGTTGTAGGCTCCCGCCGCGCCCTGCCCGCCGAGAGCCTCCTCGTGAGCGATGGCCGTCAGAAGCGCTCCCACGACATCGCCGACGAAGATGAAGTCGCGCGTCTGTATCCCATCCCCGTAGATGACCGGAGTCTCGCCCCCGGCGAGCGCCTGGCAGAAGACGGCGACCACCCCTCCCTCGCCGGTAGCATCCTGGCGCGGTCCGTACACGTTGGAGAAACGCAGTGACGCGAAATCGCACCCGGAGTCCGCGAGCTCATCGGCGAGCACCTCCTCGGCGGAGAGCTTCGATACCCCGTACGGGTTCACCGGCTCGGTGCGCGAGCCCTCGCGCAAGGGGATCTCGGCCGGCTCACCATAGACAGCTGCCGAGGAGGCCGAGAGCACCCTGCGTGCGCCCACCGCGCGTGCCGCGCGCGCCACCGCTCGAGTCCCCTCGACGTTCACCGCGCGGTCACGCTCGGGGTCGGCGAAGGATGCCGCAACGCTCGGCTGAGCAGCGAGGTGTACGACCACTTCGGGCGCGAACTCAGCGAACACCTCTGGCAGGCGGGAGTCGAGGATGTCCATCGTGCGCGTGACGGCACCGGGATGGAGGTTGTCCGGCGAGCCACTCGACAGGTCGTCGATAACGCACACGTCGTGCGCCTGCACGAGGACATGGACGAGATTGGAGCCGATGAACCCGGCGCCCCCGGTAACGATGATGCGCATGAGTGTCTCCCTATGGGGCCAGATCGGCCGTCTCTTCGAGTTGCACTACCTCGGTCAGGTCCCCGTGTACGATCAGGCGGTACCGCGCGCTGTACGGCGGATGACACGCCGACAAGGTGATACGGGGCTCTTCCGTCGTCTCGACGACCTCGACTTGGTCCGGGGTCACCTGGTACTTCTCGGCCACCACGTACGTGTAGCGCCTGAACGGCGAGTAGAAGTATATGGTATCTCCGGGCTCGAGCTCGTCGAGCCGGAAGAAGGGCGCCCCATAGGTGGTGCGGTGCGCAGCGATTCCGACGTTGCCCGTCTCCCCCGGAACGTCCGTATACGGCATCCAGCCTGGGCCACGCCTCAGCGCCTCCGTGTCGACGCCTCTGACGACGACGGCATCGAGTTGCATCTTCTCGATGACGAGACGTCCGAACACGCCATGCTGATCCAGTCCTGCCCAGTACCGGACGTCCTCGGTGCGCCACGTGTCCCACACCGACGGCGGCTCCTCGGGTTCTGGCTCATCGGGTTCGGGCTCATCGGCGGGCACGAGCCGATCGGGCGAGGGCGCCCCGGCACTCCCGAGCGCCGACAATTCGCTTCGCAACTGTGCCTGTTGTACCCGGGTCACCACGTCGGTCGCCAGATAGTAGACGAGCAGACCCACGGCCACGCCGAGGAACACGTTTCCGAGCGCGTGAAGCGCGACACGTGAACGCGAGCCCGTATCCACGCCTACTAGCTGCGATGAAGCCACTCGTCGGCCCTTCTGTGACGGAAACCATAGTGTTGCTGTGATACAGGTTACAAAAAACGCTTCAGGCACGCTGTCCTCGTGCCGATATACCCAGTGTAAGCAGTTGACAGCAGCACATCGAACGGACTCCCCGAAAAAGGCACAGCTCGTCGAAAGGCGCGCTTCGCAAAGTCACGGGTCTAACGGAAGAGCGATCTTCCCACGACAGCCGGACTGCCGGGTACGAGATCTGGTCGCTCGATCGACCCGGTCCCGCCCACACGCCACACGGGAGGGAACCGGGTCGATGTGCGCACCGGCTCGTGTCAGGGGTGACCGAACGATGATGCAGGCAGACCGCACCAACAGGACGATCAAGCTCCTCTCAGTCGCGCTCGCGACTACCCTTCTCATCGGCGCTGCCGCGCCGGCGATGGCGACCGCACTCGCCGAACCACGTTCGGGCCTCAGTGCCCGTGCCGCATTCGCGCCGCGCCTGGAACCGGTTGCGACGGTACCGCCTATCCAGGTCGCCAAAGCGATCGCACCCATTCAGGCCACGGACGAGACTGCGGAGATGCCGGCAACCGCGCCCAAGCCCGCAGCCAAGACGGCAGCCCCGCTGCCCAAGCCGGTAGCAGCTCCCGCCACCCAGACGAGGCGTACCTCGGCGACACGTCAGGCCGCGACGGGCTCGAACAGCGCACCGGCGCCCGCCGCAGGCACGGCCCAGGCTGCAGCTCCCGCACCCGCGGCGGCCAGCGGTGGCATCGCCGAAGCCCGTGCCATCCTGGCCCGGTACGTGTCGACCTACCCGATCCTGCAAGGCACGTCGGTCGAGTTCGGCGATACCCGCGGGAACCCGCAGGCCATCGTCTACTACAAGTCCGCGCGGATCATCATCAACCCGAACCACACGGTGAGCCTGGAGCGCATCATCGCTCACGAGATCTGGCACATCATCGACTGGCGCGACAACGGTCAGATCAACTGGGGCGAGAACGTTCCTCCGGCCAACGCCAACGACTTCAGGCGATAGGGTCTGCGAGCCCTTCGCTGGAGTGCCAGAGCCCCGGTGGGAGCGATCCCACCGGGGCCCCGCGTCTTCCTCAGCCTACGAAGTGGTGGTAGCCAGAGCGTAAGCTAGGAGACCAATCTGGCGCGCCTGCGCAGCGCCGCACCGAGTGCCCCGGTTGCAGCGGCAAGCACGAGAAGCGAAAGTGCGTCTCCTCCGGTGAACGGCAGGAACGGCTCGCTCACTCGGACGGTGACGCTCCACGTCGAACGGTCGTTGTCGGGATTGTCGTCCTCCGGATGGCTTACGACCACGACGTTGTCGAGTACCGTGGTGCCGTCCGGCATGTCCTCGGCGACCTTGAGCTTGTAGACGATGGTCTGCGTCTCACCGAAAGCGAGCGGACCAGGGAACGTCCACGTGATGCGGTTTCCGGCAACGGTGCCACCAGCTGCATCGACCACCGTCAGGTAGCGGGCATTGAACGTGTCGACCACGGTGTAGTCGAACGCCGGGTCACCGCCCACGTTGCCCAGCTCAACCGTGTACGTGATGATGTCGCCAGGATTGGCGGTCCGCTTATCGGCAGACTTCTTGGCGTACAGGTCTGGCCCGAACCCAAGGAACTCGTCGATGTCGACGAAAGCCTCGTCTTCATCGGAGACCTGATTGCCCCACTGGTCGCTTCCGGTAGCCACGACGATGTTCGTCGTCGCCTCGAAGATCGCGACGGTGCGAGTGAAGGTCTGCGAGGCGCCCACGTCGAGCATCGCGATGGTGGCGATCATACCGAGGTGATCGTCCTCGACCACCACGTTGTAGAGCGGCGTGTTGCCGGTGTTGGTGACGACGAACGTGTAGGTGACCTCTTCGCCCTCGATCACGAGGTCGGAGTCGACAGACTTCTCGACCGAGATGGCCGGGCTAGAGCCGAAGTAGTCGGACTCGTCACTGTCGGAGACATCCTCGCCGGTGGGAGGAGTACCGATGACCGTGCCCACGTTCATGTACGGTCCCTCTTCGGCTACACCTTCAGCGAGGAGCGTCTGTGTCTCGCCAGGAGCAAGCACCGGTATCGTGCCGATGAGGCCGATCTGGTCGTCGGTGACGATCACGTTCGTGAGTGTGACGTTACCGGTGTTGGTCACCGCGTAGCTCCACGTGATGGGCGTGCCGACGAGGAAACCCTCGCCATCAGAGCCGTTGGTAAGCTTGATGATCTCGATCGACGGGTTCTGGAGCGCCGTGACGGTCTCGTCGTCTTCGTTGGACGCGACCTCATCGCCTGCGAAGAAGCCGAAGCCTTGGGCGATGTTGGTCACGAAGCCTGCATCGATGTCGTCTTGGTCGATCGTGTAGGTGGCGCTGAACGTGGCGTGCTCACCGGGAGCGAGCACGTCGGGGTCG
>SLCP01000154.1 GCA_007125735.1 Coriobacteriia bacterium
CTCATGACCGTCGCCGAGCGCGACAGGGACCGAGCGCTGCCGGCGGCTCGAGAGTTCGCGCGGCTCGGATTCGCCATCAAGGCCACCGCCGGCACCCACGCGTACCTTGCCGAACACGGCATCGCGTCCGAGCCGATCCTCAAGGTGCACGAAGGACGCCCCAACATCGAAGACGCGATCAAGAACGGCGAGATCCAGCTCGTGGTTAACACGCCGGCCGGCAAGTCGAGCGAGTTCGACGACTCCTACATCCGCAAGGCGGCCATCCGTCACGGCGTGCCCTACATCACGACGACCGCCGCGGCGAGCGCGGCCGCAAGTGGAATCGTGGCGCGCAGGGCTTCGAGAGACGAGGTGCGCTCGCTGCAGAGCTATCACGCCGACATCGGGGCTTCGTGAGTCACCGCATACCGCCGGGACCGGCATCGTAGACCGCCGCGGCGGGCACGGGGAATACGCTCTCGGCCGCTGGTTGAGCGACGACGCTGCGGTCCTTCCCGGCCGTCTTCGCGGCCATCAGCGCGGTGTCCGCCCGAATGTAGAGCTCGCGTGGCGTTTCGGGAGTGGACGGGTCGAACACGGCGATCCCCGCGCTGCACGTGACTGCCCGGCCGAGGTGCTCGATGCCCGCGGCTGCGGACGCGACCGCGACTCGGGCGCGGGCGACGATCTCGAAGGCTTCTTTCTCGCACGCACCCGGCAGCACGAGCAAGAATTCCTCCCCGCCCACACGCGCGGCGATATCGTACGGTCGCAGGCTCGTTGCGAGCATCTCGCCTACACTCATCAGCACGAGGTCGCCGACGGCGTGCCCATGCACGTCGTTGACGGCTTTGAAGTCGTCGAGGTCGACCAGGCAGCACGCGACACAGCGCGACTCACGGAGCGCGCGCCCCACTTCCCCGGTAAGTGTCTCGACGCCGACGCGGCGCGTGGCCAGGCCGGTAAGCGCGTCTTTGCGCGCTGTCTCGTAGACCTGTTTCTGGGCGCGGTGCATCTCTTTCAGGAACCTCGTGATGAAGACGTATACGACGAGCGTACTGCCGACCGCGAGCACGAGGATGATCGAGGCCGTGCGGGCTCGAGACGAGTTCACGTAGGCGAGGGGCCCCGTCACGTCCATCCGGACGACCGATACCCCTGCTATCCCGTCCGTCACCCCTACCATGTCCTCGTGGCAGCGGCCGCACCGCTCGTTCATGGGTATCGCGAGCGCATACTTGAACTCGGCACTACCCGGACCCTGCTCGAGCGCGTAGACCTCGCCTACCTCAGGGCCGAGCCGCGCGAGGGCCTCCGTCGCGAACTCGTCGGGCGCATTCTGCGGATTGAGCGGGTTGATGCCGTGCAGGCTGACAAGAACAGCCTCGTCTGCTGAATGCTGCTCGAGAATCGCCGAGACCTCTCGAGCGACGATCGGGGAGTTCTGGAGCACGAACTCCCGGCCATCGGGGGCGACGAACGACGGCACGATGCCCTCGATTCCTTCGAGATACTGATTGACTGTGACATCGGGACCGCCCGGCACGTAGATGCCGGTGAAACCCTGCACGTACGCGCGCACCGCGTTGAAGTGCTGTGCGTGGGCGCGGGCTCGGGCGAGAATACCGTCGTGCACCGCCTGCTCGGATCGGGCCTGGAGCATGAGGAGAGTGGCTCCCATCGCCAACACGAACACGACTGAAGCGGCGATCACGGCCATACGCATGTTCGCGTACTGCCGATCGGGATCCTCGGCGGGCTTCAGATGATTCACGTCCTGGCCGCTCCCCCCAGCGTCGCTCGATCAGCGCAAAGGCCCCTATGTCCTTAATCGGCCGAGGAAGGTGACAAGTTGAGAGATTCCTATGTCGTAGAGTGTCGACTGCGGTCGGGTACAATGCGTGTGGCGATTCGACCGAGGGGCGAGCGATCCGACGATGGACACCATGGAGTATGGGGGCGACGAGGGGCCCGACGAGGGGTCCGACGAGAGGCCGAGGATGGGAGCCGGCCCATCTGAGAGCCGGTGTCACGATGCCATCCTGAAGACGCTCGTAGGCATCTGCGCGCACGCGTCGCCGTCGGAAACGCTCGTGACTGACGCCCTCGAGAGGATCGTCGATGCTCTCGGACTCGGCGGAGCCACCTTTTCGATAGTCGAGGAGATCGAGGGGACCCTTCACCTCGAGTCGGTCGCCTCCGCAGGCAGCCACGCAGTCTTCGCGCGCGAACTGTCGGCGCGACCGCTCGCGTCGCTTGCGGACGCGGCGTCCGCCGTCGCAGATGGCCGAGCGGTGTTCTCGGCCGAGGAGAACGGCCCTGTGGGCCCTCCGGGCACGGCCGCGGGTGTCGGACGCTGGCGCTCCGAGGTGAAAGCGCATGCGACAGCGATCCTCCCAGTACGCGCGTGGGGCGAGGTGCTCGGCGTGCTGACGGTTGAGTGGCCGTGTACCGGAGCGATCGATGAAGCCGACCGGGAGGCCCTCGAGGCCATCGCTGATGTGGTCGGCGTGCTCCACCACAAGTCCAAGGCCTACTCCCGCGGGCCAGAGGTGCCGCATGCGGCGGCACCAGCAGTGACGCGTGCCGTTCTCGGCATCACCGAGCAGGGCATGGTGATCGCTCTCGGCGACGAGCCGTCTGTTCGGTCCGACGTGGCGCTCGGCATCGCGCTCGTCGCGCGCGTCGACACACGGGGCACGGTTCCGTTCTGGGACGCGATCGGCACGGATACGGACCGAGCAGCGCTGGCTCTCGGCGTGGCGAGCGCCCACGGTGGATTCGCGCATGGGCTCGCGGAGACGTGTGCGCAGGCGCTCAGGCTGTTGTTCGTGCAGGGCGTGCCGGTAGAGTCTGCACTGACGCATCTAGCCGGGAACGTTCGCGTGGCGGCCCCCCCGGGAGGGAGTGTGTCCGCGGCGGTGTGCTCTCTCGGCCTCGGCAGCGATGCGGTAAGCGTGACGTTCTCAGGAGCGGGCGATGTGTCGCTCGTCGTAGCCTCTGCTGACGGTCGCGTGTGGATCACCGGAGAGAGCGGCGCCGAGTTGGGCGGGCCCTCGATGGAGCCGAGCCCGATCCACCATGCGCTCCTCGTTCGGGGCGATCGAGCGGTCCTCGTGTGCGCCGCCGCCGCGACGGACCGTCACGGCATCGAAGTTGCGGTCAGAGAAGCCCTCGAACGGTGGGACGATGACGAGGACATCGCTGGCGGAGTGCTTGAGCGCGTCAGCGACGAGTCCGGGGCCGGGGCCGTCATGGTGGTCGGGTACGGCGCGTCCGCCATCGGCTGACACCTCCGCCGCCTGACGCCTCAGCGATCGTGCCCGGGAGCCAGCGAGCGAACGACATCGGCCACAAAGCACGCGGACTCCGCGAGCAGTTCGAAATCGAGCCGGTCGGGGGTATCCGCGGGCGTGTGTGGGATCTCTGCCCACAGCGACGTCATGTCGTGCGAGGTCAGCGCGAGAGCAGCGATGCCGCGCATCACGAATACCGCATGGTCGCCGGAGAACCACGGCTCACCGTCTACGACACGCGCGCGCGCAGCGAGTGCCGCGTCGACCGCCGTGTCGACCGCAGCATCCGTTTCGAACCGCGAGACCGCGGTCGGTCCGCCCGCGAAGCCGGCTCCATCGACGTTGATGACGAGGCGGACATCTGAGAGGTCCGGATACGCTTCGAGGTACGCGACTTCCCCCGGCGAGGCGAAGTGGTCCTCGCCGTTGAACGGCACGAAATCGACATTCAGCGTGCAGCCCCGCTGGCCGAGGAGCTCTGCGACCCCGAGCATGACCGCGACTCCGCTCGCGTTGTCGAGCGCACCGGGCGTGTCATGCTTGGTGTCGAGGTGCGAGGTGACGAGCACGCGGGGCGCACCCGGCCAACCGGCGAGCCGACCGAGAGGCTGGGCGCACTCGGCGATGAACCGCTCGGATTCGATCAGCACGGTCACGTCGGTGCCGACGGAGGCGAGCAGCTGTGGGACGCATGCCTCGGACAGGTACGCGGACGGGACGTCGAACGACGCGTCCTCGATGAGGGGGAACGGGGCGAGGCCCGCGGCGGCGTCAGGATCGGAGCCGGTCGCGGCGATCACGCACGCCGGGCGAGCTGCCTCGAGCGCGTCGAGGATGTCATCGTGGGCAGGATTGGAGTACCACGGGTAGTCGCGGGGCGTGAGCTGTCGCGCTGCGATCGGGCCGTGCAGCAGTACGATCGCGTCGGCGACTTTCGCGCGTGCGATCTCTTCGAGAGACCTGGCGGCAACGAGCCTACCCGAGCCGCGGAAGGCGGGGGAGTACGGGCCGGGGTGCGCGTCGAGTGCGCCGCCATCGGTCTCGAGCGAAGCGGCTCCCGCATGCCATCCGTATGTTGTGAACGGGAGCGACTCCGTCGCGAGGCCGAGCCCTGCGAGCACCTGCTCGATGTATGTGACAGCGGCACCGTTGCCGCTCGATCCCGGGCTGCGGTCGGGCTTGAGCCCGCACAGGACCTCGACGTGTTGGGCGATGCGTTCTGTGAGAGCGCCAGATGCCGGCTGTCCGCGATACTCGCCCATCGCGCTCCTTTCCGTGCGTGCTGACCGGGACGCGTGTAGTCCGGATGAGGGCTCCGGCAGGCACTTCCGGTGAGAACGTACCGCATTCGACACGGTCGCGTCCGATTTCGACTCCTTGCGCGACGCCGGGGTTGCACCACGCGCTGAACAGGTGTATGGTAAACGAGAAACGGATAGCGTTTACAATGGCCGCCGTCGAGGAGAGCACTCATGCCAGCCACCAAGGAACAGATAGCCGACGCGTTCCGGCGCCACGTCGAGCGTTTCGGATACTCGAAAGCGAGCGTCGAAGAGGTCGCGGCTGAGCTGGGCATCTCCAAGCGCACGGTCTATCAGCACTTCTCGAGCAAGCGCGACATCTACGCCTACGTGGTCGACCGCATCGCGACGGAGCAGCGGGAGCAGCTGACCGCGCTGATCGCGAGCGAGCCCACGTACCGCGCACGCATGGAGCGTTTCCTCACGCTGGTGGTAGGCGGGATGCGGCGGCATATCCAGGAGACCGAGAAGGCGGACTGGATGCAGGAGTTCGAGATCGCGTACGACGCGATGGCCGGGGCGTACGGTGCCATCGGCACACAGCTCGTCAGCGAGGGGTTCAAGGCGGGGGAGTTCGCGTTCGGTGACGCCTATCTCGCCAACGAACTCATCGGCGCGATGGTCACGCACTACGGCGTGCTCGTGCGGGAGGACCGCGACTACGACGCGGATGCGGAAGTCGTTGCGGCGATCATGCGGATGCTGGGGGGACCATCCCCCAAGCGTGAGAGGAGAAGGTGATCGGGATGTGGTGGTGGATCGGGGCGCTCGCAGCGCTGGTGTTGTCGCTCGTTTGAATCGCGTACGTCACGGCGGACGGGTTCCGCCGAAGGGTTTCGTTCGTCTCACCGGCCATGCTGATGCCGTACGCCTTCCACGCGGGGTTCGGCGTGCTTGGCCTGTGGCTGCTGATCCGCGTTGCGAACGCGTAGTCGGGCGTGGCAGAGAGGAATCGATGATGACTGCACTCATGAGGGTTAGTGGCTGGTTGTTGGTGGCGATGGGGACTGTTTGAATCGTCTACATCGTGGTGGCGGTCGCCACCGGGATGGAGGGGTTCACGTCTCTTGGCGCGCTCGCAGGCGGACTGGCGTTCCACGCGATCGCATCCGCAGTAGGATGGGACCTGCTGAGCAGGGCTGCGCGACGCGGAGAAGCCGCGAAGGCAACCGCTCTCGCCACGTAAGGAGTCGCATGCGCTACGACACCGGATTCCGGCCATCGGTCCACGGTTACCCGTTCAGGAACACGTGGCGCGACACGGTGTTGGGCGTCTTTGCCTCGAGCGGTCGCTGCGGCGGCATGGTCTTTTCCGCCCTCGACCGGTTCCTCGCGGCAGATGGCGCCCAGGCGTCGCCCGTCACGGACCCTACCCCGCGATATGACTCCGCGCTCTCGCGTCGCATCTGGCGGCGACAGGTCGACAGCCTCACGGTCGGTTTCGGCGTGAACCTCGCACGCTTCGTCATCCACACGCTCGTCGCCGGCCACGTGCCGCTCAGGATCGGCATCGCCGCACACCGCGAGGCCCGTGCGCTCCTTGCCGCGCTCGCCGAGGGCCGGCCGGCCCCTCTCGGCCTTGTTGCGATGAGCGGCGTGTTGCGCCCATTCCGCAACCATCAGGTGCTCGCGTACGCGGCCGAGGTGGACGGCGAGACGCTCGTGCTGCGCATCTACGATCCCAACCTGCCTGAGCGTGACGACGTCACCCTCGAAGTGTCGCTCGTGGAGTCTCGCCCGCTCGTAGCGCGCGCTGGCGCTCGGCGGACCGAGTGGCGGAGCGCGTTTCTGGAGCGTTACTCATGAGGGGCACCTTTTTCTCCCAGAGTGATTCCGCGTCGGCGCTCTTCGGGTATAGAACACTCACGAAGGCAAGGGAGCCGGGTGGCTTTTTGCGCTGCCCGCAATCGACACAAGAGGGGAGTTGCAAGTATGAGTGTATCTATGCAGCGCACTGCGTTACCTGCACGGGCCACCGCACTACTGGTGGCCATCTTCATGCTCGTGGCGCTTGCGCCGGTCATCCCGGTGCAAGCCACGGTGGGCACCTGGTATGTGGACGTCGCCACAGGCGACGACGCTAACCCAGGCACGGAGGCCGAGCCGTTCAAGAGCATCACAGCCGGTCTAGCGGCCGCGAGCGAGGGGGACACCGTCATGGTGGCCCCGGGTGTCTACTCGGCAGGTGAGGACGAGGAGCCCAACGGCGGCATGCAACCCCTCGAGGCCTCCGGCGAGGTCTTCCCTCTCGAGGTCCCGGCGGACGCGACCCTCGTCTCATCGGGTGGCTCCGCGGTCACCGTCATCGATGGCGAGTACAGGGGTGGGCAGCCGCTGATCCTTGTCGTGGAGAGTGACGGTGCCACCGTCGAGGGCTTCACGGTTACAAGGGGTGCTTTTGAGGTGGGCGGTGGCGCTCACGTCGCTGATTCGGAAGACGTCGTCTTCCGCGACGTCTCGTTCGAGCAGAACATCGCCTATGCCGGTGGCGGCATCTTCGCTTCCTTCTCGTCCGTCACTCTGGATGACTGCGTGTTCGTCGGAGGCGTCGGCGAGTACGAGAACGGCAACGAGGTTGGACTCCAAGGCATGAACGGCTTCCCCACAGAGAACGCGTTCTACGGTGGTGGGCTGTTTGGCTACGGAGTGGAGATACAGCTCCATGAGTGCGATTTCGAGGACAACATCGCCATCGCGGTGGGCGCGGGAGCGTACTTCGACGGCAGCGACGTCGAAGTGCACGGCGGCCATGTCTCGGGAGGCTACGTAACGGGCTCTGGCTACGCCGTGAGATCCGGCACATCGGCCGAATCGTGGACTGAGCGCGATGGTGGTCCGAGTGCGCAACCGTACGTCGAGGATGGCTACGGCGCCGGTCTCGCGTTCGCCAGGAGTACGGCGCACGTGCACGGGGTTGCGTTCCACGAGAACGGTGCTCCGACGGGTGGAGCTGTGTGGAGCGATATGCTGACCGACCTGACCGTTTCCGAGTGCATGTTCGAGGAGAACTATGCGCTGACCGGCTCGGGCGTCGCCCGCACATGGGGCTACGGGTTCGGTCCCGGTGAGATCGCGGAGCTCGATATCGAGGCACTTGACTACGACGGCCCCATGGTGGAGCCGGGCATCTTCATCGAAAAGAGCATCTTCACCTACAACTTCATGGCCAACGAAGTGCTGCGCATTGACAACGACCCGTATTATTACGGCCCGTATGCGGCTATCGAGAACGGCTCGTGGGAATACGACCCTGCAACGGTGGTCAACAGCCTCTTCCACGATAACCAGTCCGGGTGGAGCGTCGTGAGCGCCCAGGGCACGGAGATCTGGAACTCGACGTTCGCGTATAACGACATGTATCCCTACTACGGGATTGATGCCGCAGATACGTCCGCCGCCGGCCGCTACGGTGCGGCGACGGCGAGCATCGACTCGTCGAGCTCCGTCGTCAACGGCGTGTTCTGGGGCAACACGGCGGAGGAAGACTTCGACAACGGTGAGGTCTTCGCCAAAGAAATGGTGAACGGATTCCTCGTCGATGTCCTCGGCGGCTTCGTGGCCTACACGAACACCGAGCACGGCATCGATGCGTACGAGACGGGTGACGGCAACATCTCCGAGAACCCGCGCTACTTCGATCCCTACCGCTACGATTACCGGCTCCGTCCGGGATCGCCGTCGATCGACACCGGTACCAACGACGGTGCGCCCGATGACGACCTGCTCGGTGAGTCCCGTCCCTTCGATGGTGACGCCGACGGTGAAGCCGTGACCGACATGGGTGCGTACGAGTACCGTCCGCTCGGTACGATCCGCACGGGCGGCACCGATCGCTACGACACTGCGGTGAGGATCTCGCGCGAGAACTTCGACAGCGCAGACGTAGTGGTCATCGCACGCGGTGACGTGTTCGCCGACGGCCTGACGTCATCAGGTCTCGCCGGGCTCTACGCCGCTCCCGTGCTGTTGACACCGCCGGGCTCGCTGCCTGGCGTGGTTGCCGAGGAGATCGAGCGCCTCGGCGCCGAGCACGCCATCATAGCCGGTGGCCCCGTTGCTGTGAGCAACGCCGTCAAGACTCAGATCGAAGGTCTGGGTCTGAGCACCGAGCGCGTCGGCGGTGCCGATCGCTACGAGACAGCTGAACTCATCGCCGATGAGATCGCCGACGTCATGGGCGATCCCGAGGTGTCGTTCATCGTCCGCGGCGACCTGTTCCCGGATGCTCTCACCGTGTCTCCCGTCGCCTACGGCATGCACGTGCCGATCTTCCTGTGGAAGCCCGGTGAGGGCGTCGGCGTCGGCATCATGGACACGCTCGATGCGAGCAAGTCGGCTTACGTTATCGGTGGGCTGGACGCGGTGCCCGATTCGGCCGTGGAGGCACTCGATCTTACCGGTGCCTCGGTGGACCGCATCACCGGCGCGGACCGCTACGAGACGGCGGAGCTGTTCAGCTTGAAGGCGGTCGCTGAGGGCTGGGCCGGCTACGACTTCGTTGGCATCGCGACCGGCGTCGACTTCCCGGACGCACTCGCCGGAGGCGCGGCTGTCGGCTCGTGGAATGGCGTACTACTCCTGACGCCGAGCACCACGCTCTACCCAGGCGTCCAGGAGATCCTGAGCGACAACAAGGCCTCGATCTACAAGGTCGAGATCTTCGGTGGCGTGTCGGCGGTATCGGCCGCGGTCATGACCGCGATCGAGGCGGCGCTCAGCGACTGAGCGGCGCGACCCGACATACGATCGGAGCACTTTGGAGGGGCCGTGCGAACAGCACGGCCCCTCTCCTCGCGCTGGGCTGGTCACGCCTGACGGGCCGAGCATCGACCGTTCGTCGGGCCAGCTTACCCCCTGCGCGGATCGTGACGATATTCAGATACACGACCCCGCCGCGTCCTGCCGAGAAGCGATCGAGTCGCCCATGCGTGCCACGTCCCGCCTCATCGCGGAGTTCCGCGACCA
>SLCP01000030.1 GCA_007125735.1 Coriobacteriia bacterium
AGTTCGATACGGTGACGTTGACGCTGGCGCTCGCGCGGTTCCCGCTCGTGTCGACAGCGACGGCTTCGATCGTGTACGGACCGTCGGCATAGTGCCTGGTGTTCCAGCGCAGTGTGTACGAGTCCGACGAAGACGAGCCGATGAGGACGCCGTCAAAGTACACATCAATCCGGGCTACGCCACGATCATCGGTTGCCGAGACATCGATCCTAGCGTCACCCGATACTACCGCCCCCTCCGATGGATTGAGAATGCTCACCGACGGCGGAGTCTCGTCAAGATCCGGCTCCGGCTCAGGGGCAGGCTCGGGTTCGGGTGCTGGGTCGGGAGCAGGCTCAGGCTCAGGTTCCGGCGCGGGCTCCGGAGCAGGCTCGGGTTCGGGCGCTGGCTCTGGGTCAGGGGCGTGCGTGCCGCCTGCCGCATGTAGAGCTCGCTCCATGTGAATCCTTCCCCAGCCGTGCTCCATGTCCCAGCCGGATTCGCCGAGATCTGTTGCGGTCGAAGTGAGCACAGCGCGCACGTCGGCCGGGCTGAGCGAGGGCTGCACGGACAGCACGAGGGTCGCAAGGCCAGCTACGATGGGTGATGCGACCGAGGTGCCCGATGCGTACGTGTACGAGCCACTATAGCTCGTAGTCCATATGCGCGTGCCGGGTGCGCTCAACTCCAGGCCTTCCCCATGAGACGACCAGGTGGCACGTGCGTCGCAGTTGATATTGAGCGCGGCGACCGCGACGACGCTTTCGTATGCGGCGGGGAAGTTCAGCGCGCTCGTGCCATCGTTTCCTGCGGCCGCGACCAAGACGACGCCTTTTCCATACGCATAGTCACACGCGTTCTTCATCGTGTTGCTGCTCGTCGTCCCACCGAGGCTCATGTTGATGACATCGGCGCCGTTGTCGGCTGCCCAGGTGAGACCCTGGGCTACCGAACTACTTGTTCCCGAGCCGTTCGAACCCAACACCTTCACCGGCATGATCTTCGCGGCCCAGTCGATGCCCGCCACGCCGATGGAGTTGTTGCCGTTGGCGGCGGCGATGCCGGCAACGATGGTGCCGTGGCCGTGGTCGTCCGCAGGATCGTCGTCTCCGTTGATGATGTCTCGGCCCTGTACGAGGCGCCCGGCAAGGTCCGGGTGGGAACTGACCCCGGTGTCGAGGATCGCGATCGTCACGTCGCTGCTACCGGTGGAAATCGCCCACCCTTCCGGAGCGGCGATGCTCTCCATGTAGTGCTGCTGATTCGAGTAGTACGGGTCGTTAGGGGTCACGCCTGTTGCGTGGACGACATAGTCCGGCTCGGCGAACGCAACATTCGGGTTTCTCTCGTACATCTTGATGAGCCCGTGGACCGTGCGCCCCTTGGGGACCTCGACGATCTCGACGCCGATCTGCGGGATGCGCCCCGTCGCTTTCGCTCCGAGCGCGGCATGCGCAGCAGCGACGTTGCGCGCGGTAGTTCCAGGTTTGAAGGCCACGAGCACCCGGTCGGGCGCGTACGCGGCAGCGTTTTCTGCAGGCTGATCCGTTGCGGATGCTGTGACCGGCATCACCAGAAGAGTGAGTACCAGCGCCAGCGAGAGAGCAAGCCTCCCTGTTTTTGGCAATAGTCGACTACGCATGGGTATCGGTCCTTCCAGGAGAAATGAGGTAACCCGGCCTTCGCCGTTTCTATCGGGGGGTTCCGGGAACCACTTAACCTGGCCTGACGAACGGTCGAGCGCAGGGTGTCAGGAGGTTGAGGGCGGGCTGCACGGCGGTTCGAATCTGTAGCATCAACGAATCTGCGAATCGTGCTATCCTACGCGCGTTCGCACCGCACCTATACCGTCTGGATCACGCCCCATGACAGACAAGCATTCCCGCCTCTGCACCCGCGAATCCGGTACCGATTACGGCGCCCTCGGGGAGCACCTCGAGCGTCCCGACCGCCCCGAAGAGGCGTGTGGCGTCTTCGGCATCTACGCACCCGGCGAAGACGTCGCGCGGCTGACGTATTTTGGGCTTCACGCGCTCCAGCACCGCGGTCAGGAATCCGCAGGTATCGCGGTGGGCGACGGCGAGACGGTCACGGTCACCAAGAACCTTGGCCTCGTGAGTAAGGTCTTCCGCGAGTCCGACCTCGATTCGCTCACCGGCAGCGTCGCCATCGGCCACACGCGGTACTCCACGACCGGGATGAGCACGTCGTGGGAGAACGCTCAGCCGCACCTCTCGGCCATCGGCCACCAGGTCATCGCGCTTGCGCACAACGGTAACCTTGTGAACACGCACGAGTTGCGCGAGGAGCTCAAGGGCAACGGGATCCGATTCCGCTCGACCACCGATTCCGAGGTCATAGCGACGCTCATCGGCCACTACACGCAGGTTCACAATCACATCCGCGAGGGCATCCGAGAGACGATGCGCCTCATCAAGGGCGCATACTCGGTGGTGCTCATAACGGAAGACGCCCTCTACGCGTTCCGCGACCCGTACGGGGTCCGGCCGCTCGTCCTCGGCAAGACCGCGGGCGGTCACTGGGTGGTCGCGAGCGAGACGTGTGGGCTCGATATCGTGGGCGCCGAGCACGTGCGCCAGCTCGAGCCGGGCGAGATGGTGAAGGTCTCGGCCGATGGCCTCGAGGTCGAGCGCGCCGTTCCGGCGGAGAAGCCGAGCCTGTGCGTCTTCGAGTTCGTCTACTTCGCGCGCCCCGACAGCGTGCTCAACGACTGCACCGTCTACGAAGCGCGTCGCCAGATGGGTGCCGCGCTCGCACGCTCTGCGACAGCCGATGCTGACCTCGTCATCGGCGTGCCAGACTCCGGCGTGCCCGGGGCGGTCGGATTCGCCGAGGAGAGCGGGATCCCGTACGGCGAGGGTCTCATCAAGAACCGCTACGTGGGACGGACGTTCATCTCACCTACGCAATCGATCCGCCAGCAGGGCATCAAGCTCAAGCTCAACCCGCTGCGCCACGCGATCGAGGGCAAGCGACTCGTGGTGGTCGACGACTCGATCGTCCGCGGCAACACCTCGCGCAAGCTCGTGCAGCTACTTCGCGATGCCGGTGCCACCGAGGTGCACATGAGGATCACCTCGCCTCCGGTGCGCTGGCCGTGCTTCTTTGGCATCGACACCGATTCGCAAGAGCAGCTCATCGGGTCGACGATGTCGATCGACGAGGTCGCCGAGCACATCGGCGTCGACTCGCTCGCGTACCTCTCGCTCGAGGACATGGTCTCCGCCACCGGTTGCGCGCCCTACGAGTTCTGTCTCGCGTGCTTCGACGGTGCGTACCCCATCGACATCCCCGACGAGATCCGCAAGGGCAAGCTCTCGCTCGAGCCGTGCGGGGAGGCCGGCTAGTGTCGCTCGGCGCTGCGGCCGATGTCGGCCTTGGCGCGCTCCTCGGCCTGGCGTTCAACCCGATCGCCGCGCTCATCGGTGCCACGCTCGCCGGCGCCCTCGGCGCGCGCTCCCGGATCGTGTGGGCTATCGTGGTCGTGCTCGCTGCGTGGGCGCTCGGCGACGGCGTGCGCGTGGTCGCCGCCATCGCAGCGACCATCGAGGCGGCAGGCGAGGGTACGGCGGCTGCCGAGGTCGGGCCGCTCGTGGCGTGGGGGCTCGTGGGGCTCGGTGCAGGGTACGCGCTGCCCGCGTGGGCCGGTGCGTTCGCAGGCTCGCGCGTCACGCACGGCACCGGGTGGCTCGCCGGCGGGGCGATCGCGGCCGCCGTCTGTGCGGCGATCGCGGCGCTCGGCGGGGTGCTCGGCTAGCGTGGTCGCGCTGCGGTAGAATGACCATCCGGTACCACCCGACGCGAGCAAGCCGAGGAGACCGATGAGCGACAACGACGACACCCGCCGCACCACCTACCGCGACGCCGGTGTGGACACCGCTGCGGGAGCCCGGGCGGTGAGCCTCATCCGTGACGCCGTGCGCTCGACGTACCGCAGCGAGGTCATCGGCGACATCGGCGGGTTCGGCGGGCTGTTCAGCGCCGCGGCACTCAAGGAGATGGCAGACCCCGTACTCGTAAGCGGCACCGACGGCGTTGGTACCAAGCTGCGCCTCGCCCAGCTCCTCGGCCGCCACGACACCGTGGGCATCGACCTCGTCGCGATGTGCGCGAACGACATCCTCACTTGCGGTGCCGAGCCGCTCTTCTTCCTCGACTACCTCGCCATCGGCGCGCTCGATCCCGAGCTTGCGGCAGACATCGTCTCCGGCATCGCCGAGGGGTGTCGCCAGGCCGGCTGCGCTCTCGTGGGTGGCGAGATGGCCGAGCACCCCGGCGTCATGGAGCCGGACGACTACGACCTGTCGGGCTTCTGCGTGGGCGCGGTCGACCGGCCGCGGCTCATCGACGGCTCGCAGGTCCGTCCCGGCGACGTCATCCTCGGCCTGGCATCGTCAGGCATCCACTCGAACGGTTACTCGCTCGTGCGCCGCGTGCTCGTCGAGGGCCACGAGGACGAGCTCGCGCTGCCTCGCGTCGACCTCGGCGGCGCGGCCCTCGCCGACGTCCTGCTCGAACCCACCCGCATCTACGTGCGCTCCGTCCTCGGCCTGCTCGCCGAGGTGCCCGTCAAGGGCATGGCGCACATCACGGGCGGCGGCATCACCGAGAACCTCGACCGCGCGCTGCCCGACGGGTGCGACGCGCGGGTCGTGCGCGGCTCGTGGCGGGTACCGCGCATCTTCGACCTCATCGCATCGGCCGCCTCGCTCGACGACGACGAGATGTACCGCACGTTCAACATGGGCGTCGGTTACGCGATCGTCTGCAGTCCGAAGGACGCACCGGCGGCCGCCGCGCACCTGCAAGCATCGGGGGAGCGCGTCTTCGAGATCGGGGAGATCGTCGAGGGCAGCGGGGTGGTCGTCTATGAGTGACGAGTCAGGACCGATGCGCATCGGAGTCCTCATCTCCGGTAGCGGCACGAACCTCCAGGCCATCATCGACGCGATCGCCGAGGGGCGCCTCGACGCCGAGGTGGCCGTCGTGATCTCCAACCTCGAAGACGCCTACGGGCTCGAGCGGGCGCGCAAGGCGGGGATTCCCGCGGTTCACGTGGACCGCACCGCGTACACGACGTTCGCCGCGTACAACGCCGCCATACGCGACACCCTCCTCGACCACGAGGTCGACGTCGTCGCGATGGCGGGCTACATGCGTCTTCTCGGCGTCGAGGTCCTCGACGCGTTCCCGGGACGCGTGCTCAACATCCACCCGGCGCTTCTGCCGGCGTTTCCCGGCCCATCGGGCATCCGCGATGCGTTCGAGCACGGCGTCAAGGTCACCGGCGTCACGGTGCACTTCGCCAACGAGAACTTCGACGAGGGCCCCATCATCGCGCAGGCCGCCGTCGAGGTGGCCGAGGGCGACACCGTCGAGGCGCTCGAAGCGAAGATCCACGCCGTCGAGCACGAGCTCTACCCGCGCGTGCTGCAGTGGATCGCCGAGGGCCGTGTGACGGTCGAGGGCAGGATCGCGCGCATCGCCGAGCACGGCTGAGACTGCCGGCGTCGATCCGTGTCGCATCGCACATCCCTCTTCACCTGCGCGTTAAGACCTGGGTAAGACCCGCCTGCCACACTCGGTGTACGGTCGCGGTGCCGAGGGGGGCGCCGCGGCCCTTACATCGGTCTAAGGGGAGGTGTGTCCGATGGAGCGCAAGTCCTGGATCGAGGACGGCTACGTGCTCCCGGTCGAGGGGGCGAAAGACGGGGCCAGGGACACGGTTCGCCGGGCCTGGGACACCATCACCGAGTCGCGCATCGCCTACGAGGAAGGCGACTGGGAGCGCGCGAACGAGTACCTGCACGCCGCGCTCTACGTGGCGACCGAGGCGTTCGTGCGCATGCACGGGTGTGTTCCGGCCTACGAGTACGACTTCAAGCTGGCGAAGCGACTCGGCCGCGACTTGTTCTCGGAGCGTATCGTCGACCCCCTGTTCGAAACGGTCTGCGTGCTCGGCGAGATGCTGCCGCTCGAAGGGCCGTTGTCCGAGGAGGAGGACCGCACAGTACGCCGGAGCGTCTCGGCAGGTATCGAGTACGTGGCGATGACGGAGGGTCTGGTCCTCGTCCGGTCGTAGTGTCTCTGGGTGGGCGATCCTGCAGCCGGTCCCAACGCCGTGTGGCTCCTGCGCTTCTCGGTAGGTGCCGCATGCGCTATATTCGTCCGCGTGGATTCCGCCCGACGGCCGTGTGGCGGCCGCGAGGTGAAAGGACCAGCTCATGATTCATCGCACCATGTCCCGCGCAGGGATGCTCGCACTCGTCGTGCTCATGCTCTCGACGGTCGCACTCGCCGGATGCGGGTCGAACAACGAGGCGGAGGCACCCGACACCACGCCCACCGAGCGTGTCGAGGTCAAGATCGGGTTCGCGGCACCGCTCACCGGTGACAACGCCGTCTACGGTCAGGGCATGAGGCGCGCCGTCGAGCTCGCCTTCAAGGAGGCCAACAACTCCGAGGAGGTCATGGCCGCAGGCTACGAGTTCGTGCTGCGCGCCGAGGACGACCAGGCCGACCCCAAGCAAGCGGTCAACGTCGCCAACCTGCTCGCCGGTGACACCGATGTCCTCGGCATCATCGGTCACTTCAACTCCGGCTGCACCATCCCCGCGTCCCCCGTCTACGAGGACGCGGGCATGGCCATGGTGACCGTCTCGTCCAACCCGCAGATCACGAGTCAGGGCATGCGCGTGGTGAACCGTATCGTGGCGCGTGACGATGCGCAGGGCGCGTACGCAGGCTCGCTCGTGCTCGAGGACCTCGGCTTCGACCGCGTGGCCGTCATCGACGACTCCACGCCGTACGGTCAGGGCCTGGCCGAGGAGTTCGTGCTCGAATTCGAGCGCCTTGGTGGGACCGTCGTCTCCCGCGACCAGATCCAGACCCGCGAGGTCGACTTCCAGGCACTCGTCACCCGTTTGAGCGGCATCGAGCCGCAGGCCGTTTACTACGCCGGCGCGCACACCGAGGGCGGCCTCATCTCCAAGCAGATGGGTGACGCCGGCTTCAACGTCCCCGTCATCGGCGGCGACCTCATCTTCTCCGACGAGTACATCCAGATCGCCGGCGAGGGTAACGCCGAGGGCGACGTGGCGACCATCCTCGGCCTGCCGATCGAGCAGCAGGCGCGCGGCCAGGACTTCCTCGCCGCCTACGAGGCCGAGTACGGCGTGAGCCCCGAGGCCTACGACTCCTACGCTTACGACGCCGCCGTCATCTTCATCAATGCGGTGCTCGAGGCCGGCCCGGACCGCGAAGCGATCATCGAGGCGATTCGTGCCGGTAGCTTCGACGGTGTGACCGGTGTCATCGAGTTCGACGAGAACGGTGACAACAAGCAGCAGATCATCTCGGCGTACCGCGTGGTCGGCGGCGCGTGGGAGCAGATCCAGCAGTAGGATCGGAACCATCCGAACCGTTCGGCGGGACCCCGATGCCGGTGAGCGACGCGGCGTCGGGGTTTCGCTCGTTCCGGGTTCGGGAAGCGGTATAGTGCAGCAGGGTTTCCGACGGCCGAGCGAGAGTGGGAGAGCATCGATGGAACAGGCGAAGGTCAAGCGAGCGTTGGTATCGGTGACGGACAAGACCGGCGTGGCCGAGTTCTGCCGAGCGCTCGCATCCGAGTTCGGAGTCGAGATCGTCTCGACCGGCGGTACCGCGAAGGTGCTCGCCGAGGCGGGCATCGACGTCCGCCCGATCGACGACCTCACCGGCTTTCCCGAGATGATGGACGGCCGGGTCAAGACATTGCACCCCCGGGTCCATGGCGGCCTACTCGCACGCCGCGACGTGTCCGAACACATGGCGGCTGCCGAGGAACACGGCATCGGCATGATCGACATGGTCGTCGTCAACCTCTACGCGTTCGAGGCGACCGTCGCGCGCGAGGGCGTGACCGAGGAAGACGCCATCGAGAACATCGACATCGGCGGACCGAGCATGCTGCGCTCGGCGGCGAAGAACTTCGCGAGCGTGGCGGTCGTCACCGACCCGTCGACGTACGACCACATCCTTGCCGAGATGCGCGCGAACGACGGCGCGACCACGCTTAAGACGCGCCGGGCGCTCGCGACCGAGGTGTTCCGCACGACGAGCGCGTACGACAGCGCGATCTGGATGTATCTCTCCGGCTACGCGAAGGACGGCGGGTTCCCCGAGGAGGCCCGGTTCCGCCTCGCCAAGGTCCAAGACCTGCGCTACGGCGAGAACCCCCACCAGGATGCCGCGTTCTACCGCTTCGTCGACAGCAAGGAGCACACGCTTGCCCGCAGCGAACAGCTCCAGGGCAAGGAGCTCTCGTACAACAACATCCTCGACACCGACGCGGCGTGGACAGCGGTCCGCGAGTTCAACGAGGCGGCGTGCGTCATCGTCAAGCACACGAACCCGTGTGGTATCGCGATCGCGGGAGACGTGACGACCGCCTACCTCAACGCGCACGACGCCGACCCGGTGAGCGCCTTTGGTGGCGTCATGGCGTTCAACCGGCCCGTTCCCGAGATGCTCGTGAAGGGAATCCTCGAGAACGGCCAGTTCGTCGAGGTCATGATCGCCCCCGAATACGAGCCCGCGGCACTCGAGCTCCTCGCGACCAAGCCCAACATCCGCGTGCTCGCCACCGGCGGCGCACGCCCGACCGGCGGTCACTACGAGTCGCGCGCGATCGAGGGCGGGATGCTCGTCCAGTTCAGCGACTCGGTCACCGAGGACTCGGAGACCTTCACCGTGCCCACGAAGCGCCAGCCCACGCCAGAAGAGCTCGAGCAGCTGTTCTTCGCGTGGAAGGCGGCGAAGTCGGTGAAGTCCAACGCCATCGTGCTCGCCCGGGACTTCACGACCGTGGGCGTGGGCGCCGGCCAGATGAACCGCGTGAAGTCCGCGGCGATAGCGGTCGAGCACGCGGGTGCGAAAGCAACGGGCGCCGTCTGTGCGAGCGACGCGTTCATGCCCTTCCCCGACTCGCTCGAGGTGGTGGCCGCCGCCGGCGTGACCGCCGTCATCCAGCCGGGTGGGTCGGTGCGCGACGAGGAGGTCATCGCCGCGGCCGACGAGCACGACGTCGCGATGGTCTTCACCGGACACCGTCACTTCCGCCACTAGGGCGGACGTGTCGATGGGCTCTGCAGCGAACGGGGGCGGACCACGGGCCGAGGAGTGCGTGCTGCGGCTCGCACCCGGCTCTGCGCGCGGGTGGTTCGGCGGCGAGGGGCTCGCGGTCTCAGGCACGGCCGAGGTCGCCGAGGGTGTCTCGCTCGCCGAGGCGGCACGCGCGCTCGAAGACGCGTTCGAGGGCCGCGGCGACTGCGGACTCGTGGCGGTGCTCGCCGCCTATGACGGCTCGGCTACCGTCGTGCGCTGGCGGGAAGCCGCGGAGGGCACGCATGCCGCCGCACCGGGCGGGCACGCGGCATCTGTGGGGCCCCCGGCGTCCACGGCGACCGCCGAGGCGCAAGCGACGCGCGTCCCGCCGACCGCCCCCGCAG
>SLCP01000036.1 GCA_007125735.1 Coriobacteriia bacterium
GGTCGCCGTGCCGACGAAGTGAACCTCATGCCCGTCGTCGCGCAGTCGATCTGCCACCGTCAATGCTGGATAGATGTGACCGGCGGTCCCTCCGCCGCTCAACACGATTCGCACGCTCTTTCTCCTCGCTCACACGGCTCGTGCGCCCACGCGCACGACCGCCATAGGTAGACACGGACAGTATCATCCCGATGCACAGCATCGTCAGGGTCATCGAAGAGCCGCCATAGCTCACCAGCGGCATCGTTATACCGGTAACCGGCATCAGCCCCGTCACCGCCGCCATGTTCATCGCCGCCTGCAAGACGATCATCGACGTGAGCCCGCCCGCAAGCAACCGGCCGTACACATCCCGCGAACCGAGTGCGATGCGCACTCCGGCGTACGCGATCGCACCAAACGCCAGCACCACGGAAAGCGATCCGAGCAAGCCGAGCTCCTCCCCGATGATAGCGAAGATGAAGTCGGTGTGCGCTGCGGGAAGGTAGAAGAACTTCTGCCGAGACAGGCCGAGGCCGACACCGTCGATACCGCCCGACCCGAAGGCGTACATCGCCTGGATCGACTGGTACCCCGAGCCTTGCGGGTCGGCCCACGGATCGAGGAACGCCGTGATGCGCGCCGCCCGGTACGGGGCGACCGCGATGAGGCCCGCCAACGCCGCCCCGCCGGCAAGCGCGACACCGCCGAGCACCTTGGGATTCACGCCACCGATGAGCAGAACGAGGAATACCGCCCCTACGAGCGATATCGTGGTGCCCATGTCTGGCTGGAGCATGATGAGAGCCGCGGCGAGGCCTACCGTGCCGCCGACCCGGATCCAGAACCGTTCACCATCGATACGGCCGCTACGGTACTGCACCACGAGGAGCGCCGCCACGAGCACGCATCCGATCTTCGCGAACTCGGAGGGCTGCACGGTGACCGGGCCGAGGTCTATCCAGCGTGTCGCACCCCACTTGCCGACACCCGAAACGAGCACGGCGATCAGACCAGCGACCGAGACACCCCACAAGACGGGACCGATCCAGCGGACTCTGCGGTAGTCGAAGACCATCGCCACGAGAAGGAAGACGAGGCCGACACCGACACCGACCGCCTGGCGCTTGAGGTGGTGCGCGCCATCGCCCATCCGCACCACATCAGCTGCCGAGGAAGCCGAATACACCATCACGAGTCCACCGGCGATGAGAAACAGGGTCGCAAACATAAGGAGGTAGCGCGCACCCGGTCCACCCGCGTATGTGGCGCGACCGCTCACCCTACCGGCCCTCCCGTTCTTGCGCTGCTACCGCTTCTTTGAACGCGCGCCCGCGCTCGACATACGAACCGAACTCGTCGAACGAGGCACACGCCGGCGACAACACGATCACACTGCCCGCCTCGGCCAACGCCGCACCCGTCCGAACCGCCTCGGCAAGCCCGTTCGCGCTCTCGTACACCACACCCGCACGCGAGAGCGCTTCGCCGATCGCAGACGCGGCCTCACCGAACACGACGGGCGTGACCGCACGCTCGGCGACGACATGCGCGAGCTCGTCGAAGGCGAATCCCTTGTTCCGGCCGCCGAGCAACGCGACCACCGGCACGTCTTCGAACGCGGCAAGCGCCTTCATCGCCGCATCGGGGTTGGTCGCTTTCGAGTCATTGTAGTACTCGACGCCTCCGACGACCCCTACCGGCTCCAACCGGTGCTCGAGCGGGCGGAAGGTCGCCAGCCCCCTCCTCACCGCGTCAGGATCGACCCCGAATGCGAGCGCAGCGGCTGCCGCGGCACATGCGTTGTCGAGATTGTGAACTCCCCTGATGGCGAGCTCCTCACGGTGCACGAGGCGCACCGGCCCACTCGCGCTCGGCGCCACGAGCATGCCGTCCACATCGACTCCCGCACCGCCATCCGGAACGGTGGCGTGACTCACGCGGACGACCCTCGCACCACGGGAAGACACCGGCGCAACGAGGGCGGCGGATCCAGGGTCCTCCACGTTGATGACCGCGGTGTCGTCTGCGTCCAGGTTTGCGAACACCCTCGCCTTGTCGGAAACGTAGCGCTCCATGTCGCCGTGCCAATCGATGTGGTCGGCTGTGATGTTCAGCAGCACGGCGACCCGGGGGTGGAACGTGTCGGTGAGCGCGAGCTGAAACGAGGAAACCTCGGCCACGAACACGCCGGCCGGCCCCGTGTCGGCTGCCGCGGCGATGGCAGGAGGTCCGATGTTGCCTACGACGCGGGCCGGGACACCGGCTTGCCCGAGCAGGTGCCCGATCAACGTGGTGACCGTCGTCTTGCCGTTCGTTCCGGTGACCGCGATCCACGGGGCCACCGACCGCCGGTAGGCGAACTCTATCTCCGAGACGGTCTCGGCAGCCGCACGCTGCGCTGCAGCGAACAGCGGCGCCGACGGCGGGACCCCAGGGCTCATGATCGCGAGGTCGTATTCGCCGGTCATGTCATGTGCGCCTAGGTGCACGGTCGCCCCAAGAGCGCGCAAGCCCTCGGCCCGCGAACGCAGTGACGCGGAGTCGTCGGCGTCGACCACGGTCACCTCGGCTCCGAGATCATCGGCGGCTAGACAGTAGCGGGCGCACGCCTCGCCGGACGCCCCGAGGCCTACCACGAGGATGCGTGTCGCGTCAGCGGGCACGCTACCTCCTCACCGACTCGACGAAGAACAGCGCGAACCCCGCACCGGCCGTGATCCCCGTCAAGATCCAGAACCGGACCATGATCTTCGTCTCCGACCAGCCCTTCATCTCGAAATGGTGGTGCAGCGGGGCCATCCTGAAGAGCCGTTTGCCCGTCAGCTTGAAGCCGGTCACCTGCAAGATGACCGAGAGCGTCTCGGCGACGTAGATGCCACCGATGAGCACGAGGAGCAGCTCGGTCTTGGTGATGATCGCGATCGTGGCGATGGCGGCGCCCAGCCCGAGCGAGCCGGTGTCGCCCATGAAGATGTCGGCAGGGTAGGAGTTGTACCAGAGAAACCCGATGCAGGCGCCCGCTATCGCCGCCGCGAGGAGGGCGACCTCGAGCCGGTCCTGCCTGAACGCGATGCCGGCGTACGCGAGCATGACGATCGTCACCGTGCCGGCCGCAAGACCGTCGAGGCCGTCCGTCAGATTGACCGCGTTAGAGGCCCCTACGATGATGATGAACACGAGACCGAGATAGAGCCAGGGCACGACGATGCCGTACCCGGCGAGAGCGAACACGTGGTTCGGGGCGCCGAGGTTCACGCTGATGTCGGTCAGCGGTAGTGCGACGACCGTCGACAAGCCGCCCCAGTTCACGGCGAGCAGTCCGAAGCTCAGCGCCACGAACGCCTGGCCCGCGATCTTCGCACGCGGAGTCAGCCCGAGAGAGCGCTCCTTGACGACCTTCGCCCAGTCATCCACGAAGCCGAGGAGACCGCACGCGGCGGTCGTCGCGAGCGCAAGCAGGCTCAATCTTCCAAACTCGCCGAGGAACACGTAGACGCCCGCGACCACGAGGAGGATGAGCACCCCACCCATCGTGGGAGTCCCCTGCTTGATCAGGTGACCCTGCGGGCCGTCGGCGCGTATCTGCTGACCGATGTTGCGGAACCTCAGGAGCCGTATCCAGAGAGGAAACAGCACGCCCGCAGCCACAAGCGCGATGACCACCGCGAGGAATACCTGGTATGACGGGTACTGCGCAAGCCTAAACACGCGGCTCCACGATCCCTTCGACCACACGCTCCAGACCCATCACGCGCGATGCCTTCACGAGCACCACGTCGCCCGGTTCGAGCAGATCGTCGAGCACCGCGCCCGCTTCCTCGACCGTCACGCACGGGCGGACCGCCGCGGCGTCCATTCCCTCGGCAACGGCTCCGTCGGCGATCCGCTTCGCGCGTTCGCCCACGGTGACGAGCGTGGAGACACCTGCGCGCGAAACATGCTCACCGAGCTGGAAGTGCGCGAGCTCGGTGAGCGAGCCGAGCTCCGCCATGTCGCCGAGCACCGCGATCGTACGGCTCGCCGCCGTCATCTCCGCAAGCGTGTCGACAGCGGCGCGCATCGACGTGGGACTGGCGTTGTACGCATCGTTGATGACGTGCACCCCGCTCGCACTCGTGAAGGATTGCATCCGCATGTCGCCCGCGCGCGCCGACACGAGTCCGCGCGCGATCCCCGCAGGCTCGATGCCGAGATTCGCGGCAACCGCGGCGGTCGCAAGTGCGTTGTAAACGTTGTGGCGCCCGGGGACCCCGAGGCTTACACGGACTCGATCGCTCGGCAACACGAGCGTGAAGTGGGCACAGCTGTCCGCATCCACCGTGACGTCCTCGGCGCGTATATCGCACGCCTCGGAGAGCCCATAGCGGAGCACCGGGGCACACGAGCGCTCTGCGATGACGTCCGTGTAGGCGTCGTCCCCGTTCAGGAACACGGTGCCCTGCTCGGGAATCGCCTCTATCAGCTCGGCCTTGGCCGCGGCGATCGCCTCTTGCGAGCCGAGGAGCTCGATATGGCTGACGCCTACGTTCGTCACGAGACCGACGGTGGGGCGTGCGATCTCGGCGAGCTCGGCGATCTGCCCAGCGCCGCGCATCGCCATCTCCACCACGAGCACGTCGGTGTCGGCCCCTGCGTCGAGCACGGTCAGGGGCACCCCGATCTCGTTGTTACGGTTACCCTTGGTTGCTACGACCTTGTCCCGCGTGCCGAGAACTGCCACGAGGAACTCCTTCGTGGTCGTCTTGCCGGCCGAGCCGGTCACGCCGACCACCGGGCAGAAGAGCCGCGCGCGATGTGCCGAGGCGAGGTCTTGAAGCGCACGTGTCGTGTCGTCGACTCGGATGACGGCTGCCTTGCGGGCGCTCGCCGCCTCGATCACGTGAGCGAGTTCGGCAGGCGACCGCGTGACCACCAGCGCGCGTGCGCCTGCCGCAAGCGCTTCGAGACAAAACGCATGGCCGTCCACATTCTCGCCGCCAAACGCGAAGAACGCCGCACCGGGTTCGGTCTCGCGTGAGTCGATCGCGACGCCATTGATCATCACGTCACTATCACCGGTGAGGACCTCTCCGGCCGTTGCCTGCGCGAACGCTTCTACCGATAGCGTCAGCACCAGCGCTTCAGCTCCTCCCGGGCGACCTCCCGGTCGTCGAAGTGGATCGTGCGATCGGCGAAGATCTGGTAGTCCTCGTGGCCCTTCCCGGCGATGAGGACAGCATCTCCTGGTGCAGCCTGCTCGAAGGCTCGGGCGATGGCCGCTCGGCGGTCGACCTCGACCTCATAGGCAGCCTCAAGTGCGCGGATACCGTCTTCGATCTGCAAGATGATGCCTACCGGGTCTTCCGACCGGGGATTGTCGCTCGTGATGACCGACATGTCTGCAACTCTTCCGGCGGCTGCGCCCATGAGCGGGCGCTTCTCGGGGTCGCGGTCGCCACCGCACCCGAACACGACGATCACGCGTCCGGGCGTGACGTCGTGGACGGCCGAGATAGCCTTCTCGAGGCTGTCGGGGGTGTGAGCGTAGTCGACGAATACCGAGAATGGCTGCCCACACTCGACCCGCTCGAGACGGCCGGGCACCTGTGGCGCCCCGGCGAGTCCCTCGGCGATACGGTCGAGGGGGATGTCGAGCGCGATCGCGCATCCCGCGGCAACGAGAGCGTTGCTTACGTTGTACTCGGCGGCGAGCGGTAGCTCGACAGGGATCGAGCCAGTGGGCGTCGCAAGCGTGAACGTGGCCCGATCAGCGTAGAGAACCTCGTCTTCCGCGCGAATCTCGGCGTCGTCTGCACGGCCCACCGTAAGGACATCCGGTAGATCGAGCGCCATCCCGGCGCCGTGCGCATCATCGATATTGACGACGCGCGCGGCGACATCGAGTTCGGTGAACAGACTCCGCTTCACGGCGAAGTACTCTTCCACCGTATGGTGGTAGTCAAGGTGGTCCTGCGTGAGGTTGGTGAACGCAGCAACGGCGAAGTGCATCGCATCGACCCGCCTCAGGTCGATCGCGTGCGACGAGACCTCCATCGAGACGACGTCGACTTCCGCGTCGCGCATCCTCGACAGGGTGTTCTGGAGGTCGGCGGATTCCGGCGTGGTCCGTCCGGCGGGCAGTCGCTCCTCGCCGATACGGGTCTCGACCGTGCCGATGATACCCGTCTGGCTGCCTGCAGCTCGAGCTATGCTGTCGAGCAGGTATGTCGTCGTGGTCTTGCCGTTGGTGCCCGTGATCCCGGCAACCCGAACGTCCCGGCTCGGATGAGCGTAGAACGCCGCACTCGCGTGGGCGAGCGCGCTCCGCGTGTCGGGAACCACGACCTGAGGCACGTGCGCAAGCCCGCCGAGGCGGCGCTGGACCACGAGCGCCCGGGCGCCACGCTCGACCGCCTCGGCCGCGAAGTCGTGTCCGTCAGCCGCGAACCCGGGGACACAGAAGAACGCGTCGCCAGGACGGACGCGGCCGGAGCGGTACGCGATGCCTGTGATCGAGGTGTTGGGAGCAGGGTTCGCGCCCTCCACACCTGCGAGGAGCTGGTTGATGTCGTGTGTCGTCACTGCAGTCCTGCCATGGTCGGACGGTCGATTCTATCACGCGTGGACGGTGCTCACTCCCCTCCCGGATCCGGTGTCACCGTTTCGATGACCGAGGACTCGCGCACGCTCGATGGCGGTATCTTCAGATGCGCCACAGCAAACGACGCGACCTCGCGGAACACCGGCGCCGCGACCACGCCACCGTAGATCGCACCCTTGGGTTCGTCGACCGTCACGACGATGAGGAGCTGCGGGTCCTCGGCTGGCAAGAATCCTGCGAACGACGAGATGTACGCCCCCTGCGCATACCCGCGTCCATCGGTGCGTGCCTTCTGAGCGGTACCCGTCTTTCCGGCGACCGCATACCCGGGCACGGCTGCCGCGCCGCCCGTTCCGTCGGTGACCGACGCCACCATGATGTCGCGGGTCGCCGCGGCCGCTTCCTCCGATATCGCCCGTTCCACCGGCCATGAGAACTCGATGTCCTCACGCTGCGGCACGCCGAGGATGAAGTGAGGCGACGGCAGGTAGCCGCCGTTGGCGATCGCGCACATCGCGCGGGCGAGTTGCAGCGGCGTCATCGAAACGCCCTGCCCGAACGGGATGTTGCCGATGGACGAGCCCGACCACTGATCGACCGGCGGAAGGTAGCCGAGCGCCTCGCCGGGGAAATCGATGCCGGTCCGCTCGGTGAGGCCGAAGCGAGAGAAGTACTCGTAGAGCCGCTCGGGACCGAGCGCCTGCCCGAGCAGGACGGTGCCGACGTTGGACGAGTTCATCACGATCTCGCCGAGGGTCCATTCAGCGGTCGGACGCGGATGAGCCTCCTTGATGGTCCGGCCCCCGACCGAGATCGTGGGCGGCAGCGTGAAGACGTCATCCGGGCCGTGCAGCCCTGCATCGATGACCGCGGCTGCCGTGAGCGACTTCACGGTCGAACCGGGTTCGTAGACATCGGTGATCGCCCGGTTGCGGCGCGACGCCTCGTCGGAGTCCCCGTAATTGTTCGGGTTGAACCCCGGCACCGACGCGATCGCGTAGACCTCGCCGCTGCGCGGATCCATGACCACGATCGAGGCCGACTTCGCCTGCCACGTGTCGACGGCTGCCTGTAGGTGCAGCTGGGCAGCGTACTGGATGTCCTTGTCGATCGTCAGCACGACATCGTGGCCGTGAACCGGCTCCTCTGCGTGAACCACACCACCCGGCAGCACCCGGCCAAAGGGATCGCGTTCCGCTAGCACGTAGCCCGCTTCTCCCCGCAGCACGTGGTCGTAGTGCTTCTCGAGACCGGCGAGTCCCTCGTCGTCGATTCCCACGAAGCCGAGAAGCTGCGAGGCGAGCTCCCCGCACGGATACGTGCGCCGGGAATCCTTCAGCATGCCTATACCGGAGAGTTTGAGCGACTCGAGCGCACCCGCCCGCTCCATGTCGACCTTGCGCCCGATGTAGACGAAGCCCGAATCCCGCTGCAGTCGCTCGGCGTAGTCGCTACTATCTCCGCCGAGCACCGAAGAGAGCGCCTCGGCTGTCGACGTCGCGTCTTGTACGAGGCGCGGCGTCGCGTACACGGTGCGCGCCTCGATGGAGACCGCCAGCGGGTCGCCGCTGCGGTCGAGGATCGAACCGCGCTTGGGCGCAAGTTCGAGCTCCCGCGTGCGCTGGGTCTCGGCTCTCTCGGCATATGCCGGCGCCATATGGATCTGAAGGTAGCCCACCCGCACCACGATCGCCGCGAGCAGCAACAGCAGTGCGCCAAGGACGAGCCGGTGACGTTCGGTGCTGCGCTTCCGGTGCGTCCGCTTGCTCACAGGCACACCTCCACGTCGTGTGGGCCTTCTCATCGCGAGGAGGTCAGCGCCGCATCGCCAACGAGCAGAACCTGCGCCTCGCCCGCGGTCATTCGCATGATCGAGGTCAAGACGTCAGCGACCACCTCCGCGCGATCCGATCGACGCGCACCGGAGGCGTCAGCTGCCGTCTCGGCGGCGGAGGGGGCGTTCACCGCGAGCTCGATGTAATCGATCTCTCCAGCGGCTTTCATCTTCATCGAAGTCTCGGCAAGCCCCTGTATGCGCGGTGGCGAAACGAGCGCGCTTCGGTACGCTTCGAGCTGCTCGATGGCGATGCGCTCGGCCTCGATATCGGCCGCGAGCGAACCCGCCGCAACCGCGGCCTCGGTCGCTTTCACGGTCAGCGCGACGCGGCCCATGCCGAGCGTCGTCACGCACAGGAGCGCGACGCTTGCGACCACGAACAGGCGCCTACAGCGCTGAGCAGAGCGGGCGGTGGGCCGCCGAGGGGTGGAGCGGCCCTTCCCGCCGCGGAGGACTCGGAGGGTGGCACCGACCCCGCGGTCGCCCCGGCAGGTCCGCGCAGTCAACGCCATCCCTCTCACCTCCTCGTTCCATACCAGTCGGTCACGTGCCTTGCCCCCCACCTACACGCGTTCCGCGGCCCGCAGCTTGGCGCTACGGGAGCGCGGGTTGCGCTCTATCTCTCCTGCCGTGGGTGCGACAGGCTTCTTCGTCACGATCCGGAGTACCGGCTCGCGTCCGCACGTGCACATCGGCAAGTCGGGCGGACACTCACACCCCGACGCAAGCTCGCCGAACACGTTCTTGACCAGGCGATCCTCGAGCGAGTGGTAGCTGATCACGACGATGCGTCCACCCTTCGTGAGCCAACGGACCGCCTGACGCAATCCGCGCTCGAGGACCTCGAGTTCGCCGTTGACCTCGATCCGCAGCGCCTGGAAGGTCCTGCGCGCCGGATGGGGTCCGCTTCTCCTGGCCGAGGCGGGGATAGCGTCTTTGATGACCGAGACGAGGTCCCCTGTGGTCTGGAGTGCCCGGCGGCCCCGCGCGGCTACGATGAAGGCTGCGATGCGCGAGGCCCACCGTTCCTCACCGTACTCGCCGA
>SLCP01000205.1 GCA_007125735.1 Coriobacteriia bacterium
GTCGATGTTGATGATAAGCGCCCGCGCGAGGTCATCAGGGTACGACGCGAGAAGCGCCTGCATCCCGCGAGTTCCCACCTCTTCAGCGCCGGTCGCGACGAACCAGACCTCTTTGTCGGCAAGCGCCCGATCGATTCCCTCGGCGACACGCTTGCGGATCCTCGACGCTTCGGCCGCGGCGTACTCCGGATCGCCGAGCGGGTCGTCACCGGCGCGGCCTCCTTTGAAGCCGAAGCCGTCCTCGTCGTCTTCTTCCTCGAAGTTCTCCCACGAGCCGATCTTGCGTCCGGCCTCGCGGGCGTCGAAGCTCTCCTCCACGCCGAGCCATCCGCTCACGTCTTCGTCGGCATCGCTCCGCCTGCGCCGCGAGAAGATGCCCTTGAGGCGTGACCCGACCCGGGAGCCCCTCGGCTCGGCGGTTGTCTCGTAGGTCGGCTCGTCGTCGGAGATCGACGGCGCCTGTGTGCGCTCGTCCTCGTCTTGGTCCTCGTACCCGAACCGCTCACGATCCTCTGGCAGAGCTTCTGGCGATTCGACGCGCCCCACCGGTTCGAACTCGACGGTGTCAAGCGAGAGCACGCACTGCGCAGGCGCAGACGTGCCCGCGCTCGTGGGAGGCGCCTCGGCCCACCGGAAATCGTCGGGCAGAGCGGTGAGGTCGTCCTCGTCGCTATCGGGCGCACCCAGGTCGTCGGCGTACTCGATCTCGGTGTCGCTCGGCACGACGCCCGCACGGCGGGCGGTGTCGGCGTCGCGCCGGACCGGTGCGAACCTGCCGGTCCCGGAGGTCTCCTCGGCAAGCGGCGCGATCCGACCGAGCACGTCGAGCATGACGGCCACACCGCTCGCGTTGTCGTTCGCGCCCTCCGAGAAGTCCATCGCGAACTCGCGGTGGATGTTGATGAACAGCGGCACGAAGAGATAGGCGCTCGCGGCGATCGTCGCGTACCACAGCCACGGGTCCCACGCCTCGGTGAACGGCAGCGCGCCGAGGAGAACGAGCAGCGGAACGCCATACGTACACCACTTCATCAGTTTGAACGTCACCGAGAAGTTCTTAACCATCGAGGGCGAGAACGCAAGTGAGGTGCGAGCGCTGTCGTAATGGGCGACGATGACGACCCGAGTGGGGCGCTCACCTCTGCGAGCGCGTGGCAGGTGGCGAGCGATGATGTTCTGACTCGGGCCCTTGGGCGGCAGCCAGTTCGAGAGGCCGAACCGCGTGTCGAGGTCCATCCTCATCAGGAACGCGGTGAGCGCGGCGACAGCGAACGCGGGCCACGCGAGGAACGACCACCCCGAAGCAACCGCGGCTCCGATGGTCAGCAGGTGGTAGAACACGTACGCCCACGAGTAGGTGCGCGGGCTGTCGAACTCCTGTCGCTCGACGTCGACCGTGTGCTGGCGAAAGACCGACTCGACGTAGTCGGCGGCCTCCGCCTCGGCGTCGGTCGTAGCGGGCCGAGGTCCGATCGTGTCTGCAAGGTGGTGCAGGTGCTCGAGCGCTTGAGACATGCATCCCTCCGGGGGTCGAGCGGCGACGCCACACGACGGCGCGTCGCCGTCTGCGGTAATGATACTGCACGGCGCGGGCGGTCGCGGCAAGACCGGCGTGTGCTGACAGGACGGGACGCACGGACGCCCCGCCTCAGGCGGCGCGGCCCGAGACGGAGCGTCCTCGCATCTATGCGTCAACGGTGCCGGACGCAACCCCTTCAGTGTCGGTTTCGGAGTGGCGGGTGGCCCCCGCTACCGGTCTCCCATCTTCGGTGAGCCGCCCGCGTGACACGACCGGCACTCGTTGATGCGATACTGCGAGTGCTCCTCGACGACTGCGGGATCGTCGCTGTGGCACGTGCAGCCGGGAATCTGCACCGCGAACGGCGCGCTCTCCTCGGCAGGCGCGGACGCGGCGATTGGCGTGTCCGGGGCTGGCTCCGGTGCGACGAGCGCGCTTCCCGCGGGCGACATCGGTGCCTGAGGCGTCCCGAAGGCGAAGGCGAACGCCGCTACGCCGAGCATGAGCCCCACCGCGACCAACACTACGATGCCTGCCCTCTTCATCGTTACGCCGCTTCCGTGCCGAGGATCGCCTGCAGGTCCTCTGCGGGCGTCTCCGCGATGGGCTTGATGTCGAACGTGTCGACGAGCACTTTGAGCACGTTGGGGGTGACGAACGCGGGCAGGGTCGGCCCGAGGCGGATGTCGGTGATGCCGAGGTGCAGCAGCGTGAGCAGGATCGCAACGGCCTTCTGCTCGTACCACGAGAGGATCATCGAGAGGGGCAGGTCGTTCACGCCCACTTCGAAGGCGTCGGCGAGCGCAACGGCGATCTTTATCGCCGAGTAGGCGTCGTTGCACTGGCCCACGTCGAGCAGGCGCGGGATACCGCCGATGTCACCAAGCTGCTTGTCGAAGAAGCGGAACTTGCCGCACGCGAGCGTGAGCACCACGGTGTCGGCCGGGGCCTGCTCGACGAACTCAGTGTAGTAGTTGCGGCCCGGCTTGGCCCCGTCGCACCCACCCACGAGGAAGAAATGCTTGATCGCGCCACCCTTGACCGCGTCGATGACCTGGGGCGCCACGCCGAGGACGGTGTTGCGTCCAAAGCCCACCATGACGCTGCCGCCGTCGGTCTCCTCGGCGAACCCGTCCATCGCGAGCGCCTTCTCGATCACGGCCGAGAAGTCACCCTCGACGTGCGGGATGCCGGGGAACTGGACCGGGCCGCTCGTGAAGAGGCGCTCCGCATACTCGTCGCGCGGCGGCATGAGGCAGTTGGTGGTCATGAGGATGGCGCCGGGGAACGCAGCAAACTCCTTGTGCTGGTTCTGCCACGCGGTGCCGTAGTGGCCGTAGAAGTGCGGGTGGGCCTTGAGCTCGGGATAGGCGTGCGTCGGGAGCATCTCGCCGTGCGTGTAGATGTCGATTCCTTTGCCAGCGGTCTGCTCGAGGAGCAGCTGGAGGTCGCGCAGATCGTGGCCGGAGATGAGGATCGCCTTGCCCGCACGATGCCCGAGCGGGACCTCCGTGGGGACCGGGTGCCCGTACGTGCCGGTGTTGCCGGCGTCGAGCAGCTCCATCGTGCGCAGGTTCACCGCACCGCACTCGAGCGCGAGGCCGACCCACTCCTCGAGGCCGAGCGACGCGTCGCCGAGCGCCGCGAGCGCCTTGAACGTGAATGCGTAGACCTCGGGGTCCTCCTGGCCGAGAAGACGCGCGTGATGCGCGTAGGCGGCAACGCCCTTGAGCCCGTAGAGCGTTGTCTGCTGGAGCGCCTGCACGTCCTCGTCGCGCGTGGTGTCCCACGGGCTGCCGAGCTCAGCGCCTTGCTCCGCTTTGGCCTCTACGCTGCTTGCCGGCGCCAGGTCGACGAACGCGCCCGCGACCGGCGCGCTCACGGCAGCGGCGAGCCCGTCGCGCAGTCGGACGGCCTCGTCGACCTTCTCGGCGATCGACGCCGGGTCGAAGTCGACATTTGTGAGTGTCGTGAAGAGCGAGTCGGCGACGAAGCGCGCAGCTTCGGTCACGTCGACACCGCGGGCAGAAGCGTCGATGGCGACGGCCGACAGTCCCCTGCACGCGTTGACGAGCAGGTCCTGGAGCGCGGCGACGTCTTCCTTCTTGCCGCACACGCCGACAGTCGTGCATCCGATGCCTCTCGCGGTCTGTTCGCACTGGTTGCAGAACATGTGGTTCCTTTCCCTCGATGGACTGACGTATCGCGTAAGCCCGGGTCCGCTCCGCGCGGCCGGGCAGGAGCTGCTAGCCGTGGATGAGCGCGGGGATGCACTTGGTGCACACCCACGTGCTGTCGCCGCCGGTGCGGACCGGCAGCAGCGGACGGTCGTCCTCGGACACGCCGCACCGGAAGCAGTGTTGCGCGAGGTAGTTCGCCTTCTTCTCGGCGATGATCGGCTCGGCCGCATCGTGGTCGAACGGCACCGCTTCGCGCATCTCGAGTGTGAGCGCGCCGGTCGGGCAGACGCCGAGGCAGAAACCCGCGCCGTCGCAGAGTTCCTCGCGGATGACCTTCGCCTTGCCGTCGACGATCTCGATGGCTCCCTCGGCGCACGGCGAGACGCACAGGCCGCAGCCGTTACAGAGATCCTCGTCGATGCGGACGATCTGGCGGGTGATGGTGGCGCTCATGCTCGTTCCTCTCTTTCGTGGTGCGCGGCCTGTCTGCCGCGAGCCGCCTCACGTGCGTGCCGTCGGCCCTCGATGAGGTGCTTGACGGAGTCGATGGCGTGCCCGCGCAGTATCGAGCGCGGTCCCGCATAGCGCATGACGTCGCGCATCCGTTCGCGCATGTCGTCCTTGTAGCAGTGCGTGTCGCAGTGGCTGCAGAACGGCTTGGGGTCTTTGGGGCAGTACGCGCGGCGCTTCTCGGCGTACGTGAGGAGCTCGGCGCAGTCCGCACATACCTTGGGCGGGCGCCGACCGTACACGCCGAGGGCCACACCGTCAGACTCGAGCCTCGTGCGCTCGGCGCCCGGGTGATTTCCCCTGCAGTAGATGACCGCGAAGTCGCCGAGAAGCCGCGTGTCCTTGGCAACGTCGCGGAGTGCCATCTGCTCTGCGAAGCGGTCGGTCACGTGTCGTCCTCCATCGGTGCGGGTACGGGCCCTATCGCGTGCAGGTCCGACGAATGCCAGCATACGAAGGTCGGTCGCGGCCGACATTGACGAGCGTCAATTCCGGGAAGAATCTTGAGCGACTCTGTCGGGCATACGTAGGATGCGGCAGAATCGGAGGGTGAGGCGCAGAAGCTTCGCCGCCGATGACCGTTCGCCGTGAGGAGGCATGCCATGCCGGGCCGTCCCAGTGACGTCCGCTCCGACCTGTGGACCGCCCTGCGAGAGTGCCGGCTGTGGCGGGCGGCGGGTGACGAGGCGGTAGCTGCGCTCGCACGCCGGGCAACGGTGCGCGACGAGCCGCGCGGCGCAGTCTTGGTCGCCGAGGGAGACCCGGCCACGTCGTTCGCCGTAGTGATCACCGGCAGGGTTCGGATCTACTACCTTGGGGCCGACGGCAAGCAGTTCGTCTTCGAGACGGTGGGGACGGCGGAGCCGGTGGCGGCCGTCGCCGTGCTGGCGGGGGGACGCAACCCGGCCACGGCGGAGACTGCGACCCCTGCCACGCTTGCGTGGCTTCCCCGCGAATCGCTCCTCGAGCTCATCGCCGCAGAGCCCGACGTCGCCACCAGCGTGATCGCCGATCTAGCCAACCGCGTCGTGAACTTCACGTACGTGGTGCAATCCTTCACCCTCGACGTCCCGTCACGGCTCGCGCGCTACCTGTTCCAGCGCGCACTGGCCGTGGGTGCGCCGTCCTCTCGGGGACTCGAACTCGATCTGGGCATGCCCAAGAGCGAACTCGCCGCTGCGCTCGGCACGGTGCCCGAGACGCTCTCGCGCGCGTTCGCCCGTCTCCGGGACGACGGCGTGCTCGAGGTCCACGGCAAGACCGTGACCGTCTTCGACGTCCGTGCGCTCGCCGAGCTCGGGAGCGGCTACAACGATACCTGACGCCGGGCGCTATTCGTCGTCCTCTGGCGCGTCCTCGTCAGACGGCGGCGCCTCGTCGGAACCATCACCCTCTTCATCGCCGTCCTCGCTCTCCGCCTCGCCCTCGTCGGGCACCGCATCGACGCCCGCGAGTGCCCTCAGGCGCGCGTCGGCATCGGTCGCCCGTGCGCGCGCCTCGAAGTACTCCTCGGTCGCCTCGCCGGCGAAGCGTTCGTACGCATCGGCGATAAGCTCGGCGGGTGAGGCTGGCAACTCGGTCGCCTTCTCCGCGAGGGCCTGCTCGGCGTCGTTGTAGCGAGCAGACAGCGTGTTAGCCTCCTGCGGATTGTTCGCAAGGAACGCCGCATCGGCCTGCTTGGAGATGGCTATCGCCGCTATCTTCTCGTCGCAGTACTCGAGATACGCATCGAAATCGACTTCCGGGAATCCCGTCGCCGCCTCGCTGAACAGCTCGCGCGCCCGGGTGACCTTCTCTTCGGCCTCGGCCGTGAGCTCGCTCGAGCGCGTCACGCTCTCCCGCGTCAGCTTGTTGTACTCCTCGACCGCCTGCACGGTGATGTTCCCAGCCTCTACCACGAGCTCCCACGCCTCGAGAGCGGGGTCGAGTGCCGCTGCGGCCTTCACGTTGAACTCGAGTATGGTCTCGGCCTTCTCGAGCATCTCGAGCCGCGCGTCGGCCGCCTCCTGGAGGGCATCGGCGTAGTCGAGCTCTCCTTCGGGCAGGTTGGGGCGCGCCCTGTTGATGAGGCGGATCGCATCGGCCAGATCCTCTCGTGCCGAGGGGATCTGCGGCCCTATCTGCTCTGCGCGCTCACCGACCTCGCTGTCGATCTCGGCGCGCACCACCTCGTCGACCTCGAGAACCACCGTATCCGCACGCTCAACAAGCGCGGTAGCCTCATCGAGCTCGGCGACCGCAGCCTCCTGAACCTTGCGCGTCTCGTTTTGGAACCACAGCGCCAGTCCGAGAATCGCCACTGCGATGACCGCGAGCACGACGAGTGTGATCTTCATGCCCCGACCCCGTGATGGCGGGGGCTCCGGCGGGGGCTCCGACGTCTGCGTCGCGCCGGGCGGTACCGTCCCGCCGCCACCGCTGCCCTCTGGCTCGGTCGCCGCTGGCACGGTAGCGTCGTCCGGTCTCTCCTGCTCGGTCATGGTCCCGTCTCCTTTCGTGCTGCGCGCACAGCATACACGACGATCTCGTTGCGAGGGCTTGCGCGCCCCCGGACCCGCCAGCCGCCGGATAGACGCCGTCAGCGTCGCCGGTGAGCGCGGACCCTCTCAGACACGGAATCGATGTCGATCCCGTCAACCGTCCCCGCGACCAGGTCGTCGATCGCTGTCGCCGCCTCCGCAAGAGCCGCGAGTGCGACCAGGTCGTCATCGTACTCGAGCTCGACGCGAAACACGCCCACACCGTCGGCCGCGAAGTCCCACGATGTCCGGCCCTCGAGACTGCGAGGCGAGCCGGCGACGACCATGATCTCGAGCGCCGCGTGTTCGAGCAGGTGCGGCACCTCGGTGTCCGCAAGCTCGGCGACGACACCCCGGGCCGAACCGCACCAACAACGGTGCCGCACGATGCCGGGGAGTGCGCTCAGGACGGCATCTGCGAGTCCCGGCGCGGCAGAGGTCCGCAGCGGCATGCCCGGTCCCAGCCGCACCTGCGCTTCTACCCGCTCCGGCCCCACCGCCACTCGCTCGATGCGAATCCCCGCGGCGGCCTCACGCGGTGGAGTCACCGCTCCCGCACCTCCGTGTGCCGAGGTAGTAGGCCACGGACGCGACCACGAGTACGCCCACCACCGCTACCGTCACCATTCTGCCGGCATCGGAGTGTACGGCTCGCATCACCTCGCCACGAGCGAGGTCGCGGACCTCCTCGGCCCGATGTTTCACATCGTCGATGCTCAGTTTGCGAGCAGGCATGCCGCACCTCCGCTCATCGCTGCAGGTTCTTCATCTTGACGACGGTGAACGCGATCGAGCCGAGCACCAACACGCCGCCGATGGCCAGGAGCGCGCCGGGCCACGTCAGCCACTGAGCGAGCAAGAGCAGGAGGCCGACCGCGATGAAACAGAGTCCGAACACGAGCAGCGTCGCCGCCGCCGAAGCAGACGCGATGGTGAGCCCGAGCTTCTGAAGCGGCAGGACTATCTTCTCGCGGACGAGCGCCTCGGCCTCCTGGCGCAGCCAGTCGACGAGGGTCTGCAGGAAGTCCGCCGCCGCATCGTACACGGTACGATCCTCGGGGACTTTGCCGGTTCCACCCTCATCAGGCATCGAAACACCTCCATATGTCGTTCAGTGGCGCGCACCGTCTGCGCGCCGTGCCACGTATTAAGGTACCCCAAATGCAGGCGCCGGCCCCTGGGTCGGGACCGGCGCTCGTAAACCTCGTCGTACTACCTGCCGAGGATACGGTAGTTGACCATGCCGACCCCGCTGAAGCCGAGCGCTTTCGCGGTTCCGGGACCGAGGTCCCACACGCGGCCCGCGATGTGCGGTCCGCGATCGTTGACGACCGCGGTCGCCGTGCGTCCGTTGTACTCGAACTGTACCTGCGTACCGAACGGCAGCGTCCTGTGTGCGACGTTCATCATGTTCTCCGTCAGCACGGCCCCGCTGGCGGTCGTACGACCGTAGAAGCCGGGTCCGTACCAGGAGGCACGCGCAGACTGCCAACCGGTGGTGTCTGCTGCCCGGCTTGGCGCAGGAGCCTCTGTCCGAGGCGCCGCTGCAGGCTTGGGTGCGGGCTTGGGTGCGGGCTTGGGCTTGGGTTTAGGCAGCGGAGCGTTCGCCCGCCGATCCGGCACGCTCGTCATGGACGCCGGCAGAGCGGCCTCGTCGCAGACGGAAACCTTCGCCGAGGCGTAACGCACGCCTTCGAGCGGGATCGCCGCATCCCCGACACCCAACACATCTGCAGGCAAGCGAACCGGCACGACGTCGGCGTGTGCCGCCGGCGACGCACCGAGCGTGAGAGCCGCGGCGAATGCGAGCGCCACGGCCCCGACGGCCGCCAGGATGACGAGCGTCGGGATGACTATCCTTGTCGATGAACTCACTCATACCTCCGAATCCGGGTACAGTACCGGCGACGAGCGCGGAGGCGGCAGGGCACAGGGATATCCCCGGGCGGATGGATCAGGAGAGAGAAGTAGTAGCTGCCTCGCACCGGCATGGGGGCCGTACGGCCGTCGCCTCACGCCACATGCACGAGTATGCTATTGGCGTTGGACCTGTTCGTCAGGTGAGCCTCGGTCGCCCTCGCTCAACGGCGAGGGCCGTTCCGGTCGATCGGACATCCGGCATGCGCCCCGGGCGTCGGTCCGCGTGGCTGCTCCGATCGTCTGGCCGCCACAACGCCCTAGAGGGCACCGCTTACACAACAACAATCATTAAGTATAGCAGTTCACGAACTATCGTGCGAATCCGCCCCACCCTCAGGGGTCGTGAGACGTCTACGGCGCTTCGAGGTCCTCGGCGGGGACCCCCTCCTCTACGTCCTCCAACGCCGGCTCGTCCACGACACCGGCAAGCTCACGGAGCACGCGTCCGAGTTCGTCGATCGCACGACCGTACTCTGCCCAGTCGCCAGCGCGCTGCGCTTGGATCGCTCGCTCGTAGAGTTCCGCTGCGCGAGCGGCATCGGCGGGCAGACCGGGCACGGCGGGATCGTCGGGGTCGGTCGGCCGCTCGCCGAACACTGCGAGCAGCGCCTCCTCGAGGTCGACCGCCATCTCGACCTTGTCGGCATAGACCACGAGTACGCGCACGAGCTCCGGAATGGCCGTCTGCTCGGCCTGCAGGTACAGCGGCTGTATGTAGACGATGGAGTCCCCGAGCGGCACGACGAGCATGTTGCCGAAGATCACGTCACTGCCGCGCTGGCTCCA
>SLCP01000212.1 GCA_007125735.1 Coriobacteriia bacterium
CGTCACGCTCGAGGTCGGCGAGGATAAGGGCGTGCGTCGCGTCGCGGGCCGTGAAGACCGGACCGCTCAAGCGCACGGGTTCGCCGGCGACCAGGCCCGCGAGGGACTCACGTGTCGCAGGGAGCCGCACCTCGGCCACGGGCATCCCAAGATGTCTGTCATCACTCACAGGGACTCCCTTCCCCACACCCTCGCCAGTCGAGCGTCCTGAAAGCATACACCGCGGCCAAAGCGCTGAGGTTCCATGCTCAGCCGATCTCGACGCTCGCGGTGCGCACCGCGCAGCAGCCGACGTTCACCGCCACCGGCAACGCCGTGATGTGGGCGGGGGCGGTGAGCACGTGCACGGCGAGCGCTGTCGTGTCGCCCCCGAGCCCGCCGGGCCCGATGCCGAGCGCATTCACCTCATCGAGCAGCGCCGCCTCGAACGCGGCGACATGAGCGTCGGGGTGCGCCTCGCCTACGGTGCGCAAGAGCGCCTTCTTGGCGAGCGTGCCGACCTTGTCGAACGTCGTCCCCACCCCCACACCTACCACAAGCGGCGGGCACGCCGAGGCCGCCTTTGCCGCAACCGCCTCGAGCACGAACCTGCGCACGCCGTCCTCACCCTCGCCGGGAGCGAGCATCCGGAGCGCCGACGCATTGTCCGAACCGCCGCCCTTGAGCATGACGTGCACGGTCACGCCGGGACCGGGGCGCGTCGCGATGTCGACGAACGCCGGCGTGTTGAAACCGGTGTTCTCCCGATCGGTGAACGCATCGCGGGCGAGTGAGGCCCGTAGACCGGTGGCTGCGTAGGCATCCGCGACCGCACCATCGACCGCCTCCTGCACGTCACCGCATACGCACGAGTCTTCGCCCACCTCGACGAGCACCCACACGTACCCGGTGTCTTGGCAGAGCGGTACGCGATCTGCGGCAGCGATCTCGGCGTTGTGGATGAGCTGGCCGAGGACCTCGCGTGCGCGCTCGGAACGCTCGCGCTCGAGCGCGGCTCTCATCGCACCGAACACGTCTGCTCTGAGCTCGACCGCCGCGCGCGGGATCGCCTCGCGTACGGCCAGTGCGATGTCGGTCGAGGCTACCACGCGTCCTCGTCTCAGATTCCCGCCGAGGCGACCGCCTCGGCCACGCTCGCTGCTGAGTCGCGCACCGCAGCGAGCTCCGTCGCGTCGAGCGGAAGCTCGGGGATATCGAGCACGCCTACGCTGCCGAGGGCGGCCGGCACGGAGAGGTAGACGTCGTCTATGCCGTAGTGACCCTCGAGGCGCACGCAGCTCGGAAGCACCGCCCCCGTATCGCCGAGGATCGCCTCGAGCATCGCTGCGATGGAGGCGGCCGGCGCGTAGAACGCACTGCCGGTCTTGAGGAGCGCGACGACCTCGGCACCGCCGTTCACCGTGCGGTCTACGAGCGCCTCGACACGGTCTTCCGGCAGCAATTCGGTGAGCGGTACGCCGCCGACGGTACTCAAGCGCGGTAGCGGCACCATCGCCTCGCCATGCGCGCCCACGACGAGCGCGTCGATCGTGTCGATGGATGCGCCGGTCTCCTCGGCGATGGCGAACGCGAAGCGGGCCGAGTCGAGCACGCCGCCCATGCCGAAGATGCGCGCACACGGCAGACCGGAGACCTGCCACGCAAGCTGCGTCATGACGTCGAGCGGGTTGGTCACGCAGACGACGATGGCCTCGGGCGACGCCTCGACCGCCGCGGGGATCACCGAGCGCACGATCGCGGCGTTTGCCGCAAGCAGGTCCTCGCGGGTCATGCCCGGTTTGCGCGGAAGCCCTGCGGTGACGACCACCACCTCGGAGCCGGCGGTGTCGGCGTAGTCGTTGGTGCCCGACACGACAGGCGCGAAGTGCTCGATCGAGCGAGCGTGCATCATGTCGAGCGCCTTGCCCTGCGGCAGACCCTCGGCCACATCGACGAGCACAACGTCGGCAAGCCCCTTCTGTAACATCAGAAACGCCGTGGTAGCGCCGACCTGCCCGGCGCCGACGACCGTCACTTTGGGACGTGCCATATGTCAGACCCTTTCCTCGCGGATGGTGTGCTGCACGGATTCTACACCACGCTCACGTCAGGTCCGCAGGGTAGTCGACCTCGGGCTTGCGGCCATCGTGGGCGGCCAGACGCTGAGCGAGCAATGGCGGCAGTTTGGGGAGGACGAGATCGGGCTCGGGTGCGGAAAGCGGGACCTCGACGTCTGCGATCAACACTTCATCGTCGTTCGATACCGACTCGGCCACGAGCTCGCCGAGGTGGATGATGGCGCTCGTGCCCGCATGCGCTGGATGGCCCGGGACACCTGAGCACTCGGCGAGGATCACGAGGCCCGCGAGCACGGGCGCACACGCGAGCGCGTACTCGACGACCGCCTCGGCCTGGAGGTCGGATTCCGCACCGGGGCGCCAGACGACCGCGTCGACCCGTGCGTCCTTGATGCGCGCGGCCGTCTCGTCGCGCAGACATGCATCTCCCGATACGAGCGCCGTCGTGCCGAGCGGCGTCTGGGCGATGCGTCCGGTAGTGTCTTCATCGGCTGCAAAGGAAACCAGCAGCACCGCGCCCTCGGCGCACCCCTCGATGCCGGCGAGCATCGCCTCCCGCTCGTCGATCGGCATGCCGGCGAGCGACGGCGGCCGCGGGAACACGACCACCTCCGTGCCGACCTCGCACGCGACGCCAGCTGCCTCGACGAGCGCAGCCACGTCTGCGGCCGCCTCTCCCCGGCAGCGGTGATGAAGGACTGCGATACGCACGGAGTGCCTCCCCTCTCTGCGGGACCACGCGGTCCCTGCCGAGGAGATACCCGAAAACCGTGCGGCGACACCTTCCTAGGGAGTCTTCTTGGACCCCTTGGCGCCCTTCTTGGCCGCGGTCTTCTTCGACGAGGCCTTCTTCGCGCCGCCCTTGGCACGCCCTCGGGCGCCACCCGCATTCTTGTTCTCGCGTTCGGGACACTGCGGGTCGACGCAGATCTTCCACGGGCCTTTGCGCGTGTGCACGATGACCTTGGGCGCCCCGCACGGCTCGCACGTCTCGTCGGTCGCCTCGATGTCGCCGAGCCGCGGCAGCGGGTAGGAAACGGGATGCTCCTTGGAGTCGTAGTTCACGCAGCGGATGAAGCGACTGCCGGTCGCCGAGTAGTTCACCTTGAGGTCTGCGCCATCGAGCGGGCACTTCCCCACCACGATCTCCGGCCCCGACTTGCTAGGGCAATCCGGGCGCAGGCAGAGGTTCCACGGCTGCTTACGGAATTGCATCACGCGCACCTGCGTGAACTCGCACGTCGGGCACGGGTCGTCGAGCGATGCGTACCGCGCGTTCTTGGGCAGCGGATAGGTCACGTCGCACTCCGGGTACCCGGCGCACCCCACGAAGTACCCGCGGCTCTTGGGCGAGTACTTGATGAGCAGGTCGTCGCCGGACTTCTCGCACACCCCCACCTTCGCGTCCTCGTCGGCAGCGTCCTTGAGCTTCTCGCCCACCTCCGGCACCTGGCCGAGGAGGACCTCCATCACCTCGGCAAGCAGCTCCCGCGAGTGGTTGACCACATCGGTTCGTTTCGCCTCGGCCCGCGCGATCTGGTCCATCTCGGCGTCGAGCTCGGCGGTCATCTCCGGCGTCGTGATCCGCTCCGCGTGCGCCTCAAGAGCGCTGACGACGGTGATCCCCTTGCAGGTGGGTGCGATCGGGTCGCCGGTCACGTACTTGCGGTCGTAGAGCGTCTGGATGATGTCGTGTCGCGTGGCCTTGGTGCCGAGACCGAGCTTTTCCATCTCCTGGATCATCTTGCCTTGCGAGTAGCGCGCCGGCGGCTGCGTCTGCTTCGCCTCCATCTCGGCGCCGAGGAACGCCGCCGCGTCACCTTCTGCGAGCGCGGGGAGGTGCTCCTCCTTCTTCATGCCGTACGGGTAGACGCTTCGGAAGCCGGGTGCGATCACCACGTCGCCGCGCGCTACGAACCGCTCGCCCGCCACATCGATCTCGACCTTCGTACTCTCGAGGACGGCCGGCTCGGAGAGGGTGGCCATGAAGCGCCGCGCCACGAGGTTGTAGAGCTTGAACTCCTCGGGCTTCAGTTTCTCGGGATCGGCCGCCCCGGTGGGATGGATCGGCGGGTGGTCTGTCGTCTCCTTGGCGCCACGCGTGGGCGTGAGGGAGCCCTTCTTGAGGAGCGCCTGGACGTGCTCGTGGTAGTGCGGCACCGCGTCGAGCGTCTTCAGGAGCGCGCGCAGGTCGAGGCTCGGCGGGTAGACGGTGTTGTCGACACGCGGGTAAGAGATGAGGCCGCTCATGTAGAGGGACTCGGCGATGCGCATCGTGCGGGCAGGCGTGAGGCCCTCGGAGGCCGCGGCCGCCTGCAGGGCGGTCGTGTTGAACGGCGTAGGCGGCTTGACGGTGCGGCGCGACTTGGTGGCCGCCGCCACGGTGCCCGTTGACGCGCCCTCGACCGCGTCCATCGCCCGCTGCGCCTCGGCCTCGGCCGAGAACCGCTCGGTCGTGTGAGACGCTCCGAACTCCGTGCCCGCCGACTCGAAGCGCGCTTTGACCGTCCAGTAGTCCTCGGGAACGAACGCGTCGCGCTCGCGCTCGCGATCGACGATGAGCTTCAGCGTCGGCGTCTGCACGCGACCGGCCGAGAGCACGTCGCCCCACGCGCGCTTTGCGGCCGCGGTCGAGGCGAGCGTGAGGTAGCGCGTGAGCACCGCTCCCCACACGAGGTCGATGTCTTGGCGCGTGGCGCCAGCGTCGGCAAGGTCTTCCGAGAGTTCGCCCGCCTCTGCGAACGCGCGTGCGATCTCATCGTTCGTGATGGCCGAGAATCGCACGCGCGAAACCGGCACCTCGCCGTTCACCGAGCGCACCACATCGCGAGCATCCGCCCCGATGAGCTCTCCTTCGCGGTCGTAGTCGGTCGCGATGATGATCGCGTCCGCCTTCTTCGCGAGGTTCTTGAGCGACTGGATGATGCCCTTCTCGGCGCCCTCTTTGAGCACGGGGGCCTTCACGAGCGACGGAAGCGAATCGAGCTTCCATTTCTTGAGGTCGACCCCGTCGAGTTCGAGCGGGAAGTCGACCTTCATGATGTGCCCCTTGAGCCCGATGCTCACCCAGTCCTCGCCGTCACGGCGGAACCGGTAGACCGGCGTGGAGTACACCTTGTCAGCCGTCGGCTTACCGACCGCGAGTATCTCGGCGATGCGGCGCGCGGCGATGTTCTTCTCGGAGACGACCAGTATCATGCGGGTCCCGTCGACGGGTTCGAGCAAGTCCCTGCGAGTATATACTGCGCGTCAACCCATCTCCGACCAGGACCTTACCGCAGGCGGCTCAGAGTCCGATCTCATCGGCGCGCTCCTGCATCGCAGCGAGCGCCACACCGAGGAACTCCTCACGATCGATGCCGAGCGAGTCGCACGTGCCCATCTGCTCGCGGCACGCCCCCCGCGCGAACGCCTTCTCTTTCCAGCGCTTCTTGAGCGAGCGCACCTCGACGCCGGCGAGCGACTTATCGGGCCGCACGAGCGCCGCAGCGACGATGAATCCGGTGAGCGGGTCGGCGGCGTAGAGCGCACGGTCCATCTCGGTCTCGCACGGCACGTGACCCGCGTGTGCGAGGACGGCGTGTACGATCTCGGCGTCGACGAGTCCTGCAAGCTCCTCGGCGGCGATGCGCGCATGACGCTCGGGGTCCTCGGCGGTCTCGGCGTAGTCCAGGTCGTGCAGCAGGCCGGCAAGCCCCCACCGCGCGACCTCGTCCTCGGACTTGCCGAGGTGACGCGCGAGGGCTTCCATGATGACCTCGGCAGCGATGCAGTGGTTGACGAGGTTGGTGTTGGGGATCCGCTCGCGCACGAGCGCGAGCGCGGCTTCACGATCCATTCGCGGCCTCCGTCCCGGTGTCGGTGTGCGACGCATCGGCCGAGCCCGCGCGCTCGCCCTCGATCCGCTCGGCAAGCCACGCGGCCCACGCGTCGACTCCTGAGCCGAGCGTGGCCGAGAGCGGGAACACCGGCGCCGTCGCGTTCAGCCGGCGTACGACCTCCCGGAACTCGGCCTCGTCGAAGTCGAACACAGACAACGTGTCGTACTTGTTCAAGATGACGGCCTCGGCCCGCGCGAAGATGTTGGGATACTTGCACGGCTTGTCATGGCCCTCGGGGACCGAAAGGATCATCACTTTCGCATGCTCCCCGAGGTCGAAATCGGTGGGACACACGAGGTTGCCGACGTTCTCGATGATGAGTAGGTCGAGCTCGGCCAGATCGAGGGTGTCTACCGCACGGCGGATCATGTCGCTCTCGAGGTGGCACGCCCCTCCGGTGTTGATCTGCACCGCCGGCACGCCGTGCGCCTTGATCCTCTCGGCGTCCACGCTGCTCGCTATGTCGCCCTCGATGACCGCGATGCGATACCGGTCTCGCAGTGCATCGATGGTCGCGAGGATGGTCGAGGTCTTGCCGGCGCCGGGCGAGGCGAGCATATCGAGTACGAATACGTCCGCCTCGGCGAAGAGCGCGCGATTCTCTGCCGCGAAGCGCTCGTTGCGCGCGAGGATGGGCGCAGACACGTCGATCTTCACGATGCCGTCCCCGCTTCGTCCCCGGGTAGATCGATGTCGATGCTGTCTATCTCGAGCTCCCTGCCCGAGACGGCCTCACAGAGCACGTTGCCGCACTGAGGGCATGCGACGTCGAAACGGCCATGCGAGAACTCCACCCGGCAGTCGACGCAGCGCGATGTCGCCGCGACGTGCTCGATCTCGAGACGACCTCCCTCGGCAAGCGTGCCGACGCTCAGTGCCTCGAAGGCGAACCTGAGCGCGTCCTCCATGACCTCTGAAAGCTCGCCGATGCGCACACGGATCTCGTTGATACGCGTGGCACCCTCGCGCTCCGCGGTCGCAGTGCACGCCTCGAGGACACCGCTCATGATGCCCATCTCGTGCACGGCAGGCCTACACGTCTTCGAGGGCTTTGCGCCGCTCGATCCGTTTCACCAGCACGACACGGGCGAGTGCCATGCTGATCTCGTAGAGGGCCACGAGCGCTGCGAACAGCGCGAGCATCGTCACCGGGGACCAATCCGGCGTCGCGCTCGCCGAGACGACGATGAGCACGGTGTAGACGATGCGCCAGTTCGCGCGGAGCTTCCTGTAGGGCACTATGTTGAAGATCATCAGGTAGAAGACGATCACCGGCAGCTGGAACGCGATGCCGAACCCGAGCATAAGGAGCACCGCGCCCTGGAAGTACGTGCTCGCCTCCGGCATCTGTGTGACGCCCTGCCACGCCTGACCGACAATCCACTCGAACGCGGTGCCGACGATGACTTGGTGCGCGAAGACGACTCCGCCGATGAAGAGCACGACCATCGCTGCGAAGGTGGGCATCAGCCACTTGCGCTCGTTGGGCTTGAGCGCAGGCAGGAAGAACGCCATGATCTGCCAGATGATGATCGGGCTACCGACCACGAGCGTCGCGTACAGCCCGACCTTGAACCGCAGCGTGAACGTCTCGAACGGGTTGAGCAGTATGAGCGGTTGATCGCCGAAGATGTGTATGATCGGCGACATCGCAAGCCGGTAGAAGTACGGAGCAGGGAAGTACATCGCGATCGAGCCGGCGAACACGACGATGGCGATGACGACGAGCCGATACCTCAGCTCGCGCAGGTGCTCCATTATCGGAAGGCGTTTGGGATCGATAGGCATGGGTGGCAGCGAGACGCCTAGAGCGCCTCTTCGTCCCCTTTCCGCTCATCTGATGGTGCGTCTTCGGATGACACGGGTTCGCTCTGGACCTCTGGGGCCTCCGGCTCCTCTGAGGGCGCCGAACCTTCGGACGGCTGCCCGGCACCGGGGGTCCAACCGCCCGCCTCCTCGGCGGTCGTCGGCTCGTCTTCCTCGACGTCGCCCGGTATGGGTACTCCGGCTCCGCTCTCGGCTGCGTCCTCTGCACCGCCCTCCGAAGCGCCCTCAGAAGCGGCTTCGGCACCCTTCTCAGCAGCAGGGGTCTCGCTAGCGGCGTCAGCCTCGCCGGCAGCGTCAGCCTCGCCGGCGGAGCTAGCTGTGGCGGCCTCTCCTGCTTCTGCCTTCTGCTTCTCGGCAGCCGCCATCTCGGCCTTGATCAGTGACTCCATCGTCTGTTGTGCGCGCTTGAACTCACGCATCATCTGGCCGACGGTGCGCCCGACAGCCGGCAACTTGTCTGGGCCGAAGATGAGGAGCACGAACACGATGATTATGAAGAACTCGGTTCCACTGATTCCGAACACAGATGATCGCTCCTGGTAGGGTCGGACCGTACAAACCGCGCGGCCGTCAGAACTGCCTGGCCTCGGCAGGGTCGGCGAAGATGGGGAACACCTTGTCGAGCCCGGTGATGCGGAAGATCTTCAAGATGCTGTCTCGCGTGCAGACGAGGCGGATCGATCCGCCCTTCTCCTTCGCGCGACGTAGGCCTCCGACGAGCACACCGAGACCGGAGCTGTCGATGAACCCGACACCCTCGAGGTCCACGAGCACGTACGAGCAGCCTGACTCGAGATGCTGCACGAGCGCTTCCTTGAGGCGAGGCGCCGTGTAGACGTCGATCTCACCTTCGAGGCTGAGCACGCAGATGTCGTCGGCACGTTCGCTTCGAATGTCGAGTTCCATGCTCTCGTTGCACTCCCTGTTCGGTGTGGGTCACGTCGGTCGATTATAGCGCGGGGCTGCCAGCGAAACCACCGGGCCACACTAAGACGGATATGCGCGGCGCAATCCGGGTACCATTGGAGTGTGCGTCGACTACGAAAGGAATGCGATGTCTCTGACGATCGACCTGGAACAGCAGCCTGAACACTGGGTTCTGCGTCTTGCCGGCGACCTCGATTACGGCGAATGCGCCTCGTTCCGAATGCACATCGACCGGGTCCTCAAGTCCTCGCCCGCAGCGACGATCGTGGATCTGTCCGATCTCGAGTACCTCGACAGTTCGGGGCTCGGGCTACTCCTGAGCCTCTCGAAGGAGTACGGTGCCGCGGGCGGGCGCCTTGTTCTCGTCACCAACGAGACCGTCGACAACATCCTGTCACTCACGCGCCTCAACGGCATCTTCTCCACCGCGGCGTCGATGGAAGAAGCACTCGCGACCGTCGGCGACGGGCCGAGCGCGTGACGCACACGTAAGGACGCCACCCGGCGCCGTTACGAACGCGCACGGTCGAGGCCGGGATCCGTGCGTGACGGTCTACGGAGTGAGGGTCTCCTCGGCTGATGCTCCCTGCGCTCGCAGGTCATCCGCCCACGTTCGGGCCGTCGCCGCGGTGTCGGTTTCAGGAGCAAGCGTGATGTGCGTCTCGAACGCTACGAGCGCGTCATCGAGCCGCCCGTCGGCGCGGTAGAAGATGCCGGC
>SLCP01000049.1 GCA_007125735.1 Coriobacteriia bacterium
AGAGCTTCGACGATGAGCTCCTACGCCAGATGGACCGCTACGAGAAGTACGGGAACGGTGTCGAGACGCTCGCTCGGATCCAGTCGGTCGCCGGCGCGTTCCACTCGCTCAATGTCGACATGATCTTCAACTTCCCGTCGCAGACCGAGACGATCCTTCACCGCGATATCGCGATGCTCAAGGAGAGTGGCGCGAACCAGACTACCTTCTACCCGCTCATGGCCTCGCCGCAGACGCGCGCCGATCTCGCCCGCGCCATCGGTCGCATCGACTTCGCCCGCGAGGCCCGTTACTACCGCCTCATCGCCGACGCCCTGTCTGGCGAGTATGTCCCGACATCGGCGTGGACGTACTCGAGGGATGTCGATGCGATGATCGACGAGTACATCGTGGACTTCGGTGAGTACGTCGGTATCGGCTCGGGCGCCCTGTCGTTCCTCGACGGACGGATGTACGGCAACACGTTCTCTCTCGCCGCGTATCGCGAAGCCATCTCGGCTGGCCGCATGTCGATCGCGAAGGCCGGCCGCCCGTACTCTGTGACCGCACGGCGCCGCTACCGGTTCGTCACCGACCTGTTCGGCCTGCGCCTCGACAAGGAGCGCTTCGAGCGCGACTTCGGCGTGAGCGCCGACCGTGCCCTTGCGGCGGAGCTCGCGTTCATGCGAGCGGCGGGCGGCATCGCGCACGACGACGGCCGCTTCGTGACGCTCACCGAGAAGGGCCGCTATCTGCTCATGGTCATCATGCGTGAGACGCTCGCGACCTCGAACGACCTGCGCGACAAGGCGCGCGCAGCTCTGCCGCTCCACGAGCGGATGCTCCTCCTCGAAGGCGAAGGGTGCGAATCGCCGACGACGCTCCGAGCCGCAGGATAGGCGACCCTGCGGCACTGCGCTACAGTGGACGGCGTCACTGCGATCGAAGAAGAGAGGCTGCCCGTGGCGAAGCGTATCCTGATCCTCGGCATCGGAAACCCGCTCATGACCGACGAAGGCGTGGGTGTGCGCGTCGCCGAGATCCTCATGTCGAGCTTCGACTTCCCCGACGGCGTGGATGTGGTCGACGCAGGCACCATGGGGCTCGGCATGCTCAACCTGTTCCGAGGGGTCGACGTCATCATCGTCGTCGACGCGATCGAGGGCACCGGCCACCCGCCCGGCACGGTGCTGAGGCTCTCCCCTGACGACCTCGCTCCCAACCAGATCATGCACTCGCTACACGACGTCCGTTTCGTCGACGTGCTGCAAGCTGCGGAGCTCACCGGCATCCGGCCCGAGGCTGAGTGCATCGGCATCCAGGTCGACAGCATGGAGCAGTGGGTCACCGAGCTCACCCCGGACGTCGAAGCAGCGCTGCCCACAGCCGTCGACGCGGTGCTCACGGTGCTCGGGGAGTACGGCGTCACCGCGCTGCCTCGTACCAAAGGGGGCGACGACGCGGCGATCATCGAAGCGATCCGCACCAAGAACGATATGCCCGGCGCGTAAGCCACACCCGGGAAACCGCTGACCGAGGAGGACTCGATGCGAGACGAGCTGGCCGCCGCTGTGGCGGCCGCAGAGGCGGGCGCGGCACGCGTACGTGCCGCCGAGGGAGCGACGGGGCAGGTCCGCTCGAAATCCTCGGCGACCGACCTCGTGACCGAGACCGACATCGCCGCCGGCGTCGCGGTCTGGGAGGCTATCGTCGCCCACGATCCGGCCGCCCGCCTCGTCATCGAAGAAGATGAGGTCCACGACCTCACCGGCGCACCGCGTGGCTCGCTGACGGATTCGGAAGTCTGGTGTGTCGACCCCCTCGACGGTACGACCTCCTTCGTGCACGGCTTCCCCGCCTACTCGGTCTCCGTAGCGCTTCTGCGCGAGGGCGTGCCGGTGGCGGGCGCGGTCGCCAACGTCCCGCTCGGTGAGACCGTGGCCGCGGCCACAGGGCTCGGTGCACGGCTCGATGGGACGCAGATCCGCTGCGCGAGCGCGACGCGGCTCGACGAGGCGCTCCTCATCACCGGGTTCCCCTACGACCGCGGCGCGCTGCTCGACCGGCAACTCGCGGCGCTCACGGCGTTCCTGCGCGCGCCGGTGCACGGCATCCGCCGCGACGGGTCCGCCGCCATCGACTGCACGCACGTGGCGACCGGCAGGGCCGACGGCTTCTGGGAGTTCGGCCTCAAGCCGTGGGACACCGCGGCAGGCGTCGTCATCTGCCGAGAAGCGGGTGCGCACGTGACCGGCATCGACGGCGAGGAGTGGTCGGTCGCCTCGACCGGCATCATCGCTGCGAACCCGGTGTTGCACCCGCTCATCACTGAGGTAGTGCTCGCGGGCGCGTAGCCTGGCGCATCCCGGGCCCCGCAGCAGGCTCCTAGTAGTAGCGCTTCTCCTCGACGGAGTCCTCGGCCAGCTCGATCCCCCACTCGCCAAGGATCTTGCTCACGCCGGCCTCACCGCCCTCGATGCAGTTAGGGATACCCACGCCACGGTAGGTGGCGCCGCCGAGCCACAGGCCCGGAATCTCACGCGCTCGGGACTCGATGGTCTCGACGCGGTCGAGGTGCCCGATCGTGTACTGCGGCATGCCAAGGTGCCAGCGGTAGACGCGGCTGAAGAGCGGATCGCCCTTCACGCCGAGGATGTCGCGCATCTCCGAGAGCACGATCTCGACGAGGCGCTCGTCGCTCTCCTCCATGATCGCCTGGTTGTGAGGGCCTCCCACGAACCCACGCATGAGCACGCGGCCTTCGGGCGCTCGCCCCGGCCACTTCGTCGACGAGTACGTGGCCGCCATCATCTTGCGATTCTCGATGACCGGGCAAAGCACGCCGAACGCATCCATGTCGATGCCGATCTCGTCGGCCTTGAACGCTAGCGAGATCGTGGCCGAGGAGGACGACTCGATGCCGGCGAGCGCGTCGGCGATCGCAGGGTCGACGGTACGCATGAGCGGCTCGGCCGCCCAACCCTCGATCGCGACGATGACGCCGTCTCCCTCGATGCGCTCCCCGTCCTCAAGCGTGACGACCCAGCGCTCGCCGTCACGCTCGATGGCGCTCGCCGCGATGCCGATGCGCATGCGGTCACGACCCGCGGCGTCGGCCATCGCGTCGGTCAGGCGCTGCATACCCGAATCGAACGAGGTGAAGAAGGTGCGCGGCTTGGCGCCGGGCTTGGGCGGGTACTTCTTGCGCATCTCCTCTACCTTCTTGCGTGCGGCGAGGAAGCCTTTGATCATGCCTCCGTACGTCTGCTCCATGTCGAGCAGACGCGGAAACGTGGCGGCGAGACTCATCTTCGCGGGGTCGGACGCGTGAACGCCGCCCACGAGCGGCTCGGCGAGCCGGTCGAGGCACTCGCGACCCATCCGGCGCGCCACGAAGCTCTCGAGCGTCTCGTCGATGCGCTCGCCTTCGGGCCACTTCTTTTTGGGGATGAACAGGTCCATGCCCATACGGATCTTGCCGGGCCAGGAGAACAGTCCGGTGGTCGCGAACGGAACGAACTTGGTCGGCGCGAACATCATCACACCGTCGGGAAGGTCGTGGAGGCGGCCACGGGACAGGATGTGAGTCCGCTTGCGCGAGTCATCGGTAGGCAGCTCTTCGTCGAAGATGTCGAGTAGCTTCGCGATGCGGTGGACTCCGGGCTTCTCCGTCAGGAAGCAGTCCGATCCGCCGTCGACGACAAACTCGCCAGCACCCTCGGGATCGGCGACTCTGTCCGTGGTGATCTTGCCGCCGAGGCGCTGGTTCTTCTCGACGAGCGTGAAGGTCACGTCATGGCCTTCATCGGCCGCCCGCTTCACCTTGAACGCGGCGCCGAGACCCGCGGCCCCTCCACCGATGACGATGATGTGCTTCATGCAGACTCCTCGTGTCCCGTGCCGGACTGCGCACAATCCGGTTTTCGTTACCAAGTCCCGCTACAGACGGCCCTCGACCATCTCCGCGATCGCGTCGAGCAGCAGGGGATCGTCGTCGGGCAGCGCCGAACGAGCGTACTCGAGGTCCTGCTTGACGAGATAATCGGCTGCCACGACGTCAAGATCGTAGACGGTCTCCATGTTGTCGAGGGCGAAGCCGATCGGACAGAGCGCCACTCCCTTGAAGCCGCCTGCGACGGCAGCGTCGAGAACGGAATCGAGGTCAGGGCCCAGCCACGGTCCCGGCTTGCGCCCCTTCGACTGGTACGCGAAGACCCACGGTTGCGGATCTCGGAGGTTGCCCCACGCCTCGATGCCCGGAAGCTGAGGGTCCGATCCGTCGAGCTCGTCTCTCACGGGCATCTGCAATCCCGCGAGGACGTTGTCGAGCACGCCCATCAACTGGGACACGTAGGAATCGTCCGCCTCCATCTCCGAGAGCGGAAGACTGTGTGCCGTGAGCACAGCGAGCTTGGGTGTGACGTCTTTGATCTCGTAGAGCGCGGTCGCGACATGAGCAGCGAGGATCGCCGAGAAGGCGTCCACGGTGTGGAGGAGCGGAGTGTCGACGATCTTCATGTCGGGCAGCTCTGCGACGGCCTCATCGATGGCCGAGCGTACCGCGCCCGTCGCGATGGCGGACTCGTAGGGCGACAGGGAGACCGTGACCACCGTACGTATCCCCGCTTCGTACATCATCTTGAGCACGTCACCGATGAAGGGATGCCAGTACCTCATCGCGAACGTGACGGGCACGGCGTGACCTCGCTCGACGAGACGGTGCTCGAGTCCGACGGCGACAGACTGCGCTATCGACAGCGTCGGCGAACACCCGCCGATGGTCAGGTAGCGCTTCTTCACCTCGTCAACGAGTTCGGAGTCGGGCTCTCGGCCCATGAGGTTGCACATGAACGGTGCGACCGAATCGAGGCAGTCGGGGCCCCCGTATCCCGTCAGCAAGACAGCGGTGCCCGGCTTCGTCCCTCCGGCGGTCGCCTCCGCCACGGACACGGGTGCATGCTCTGCCGTTTTGTCACCGCCGTTGTGCGACTCTCCCATCGTTACCGCCCACCCCGGATACGATCGGAGTGCTCGTGGACGTAGTGGATCATCTTCTTGGCCTTCTCCGGGTCGCTCGTCTTGTGGATTCCGTGGCCGAGGTTGAAGATGTGTCCCGGCCTCGTACCGACGGCCTCGAGGATCTCTACGACCATACGCTCGAGTTCCTCGTCGGGCGCGAACAGGCCTACCGGATCGATGTTGCCCTGGATGCCGAACTTCGGGTCGATGACTTCGACGGCCTTCTTCATGTCGATGCGCCAGTCGACTCCGATGATGTCGCCGCCGGCCTTCTGCGCGAGATCGAGCATGGACGTGGCGCCGTTGGGGAAGTGAATGACCGGCACGCCGTCCGGTGTCACCGCATCACCGTGCGCTTTGACCTCAGCGAGCACGCGCGTCGTGTGCGGAAGCACGTAGCGCTCGTAGTCCCTCGGCGCGACGTACCCGATCCAGCTGTCGAACAACTGCACGACCTGGGCTCCGGCGTCGATCTGTGCTTTCAGGTACGCGATCGTCGTATCGCTGAACTTGGTCATCAGCATGTCCCACGCGGCCGGCTCACCCCACATGAGCGCCTTCGTGTACTCGTAGTCACGGGTGCCGTGACCCTCGATCGCATAGCTCGCGAGCGTGAACGGTGCGCCAGCGAACCCGATGAGCGGCACCTTGTCGATGAGCTCCCTGCGAAGGATCGTGATGGCCTCCATAACGTATCCGGTCGCCTCGTACGGATCGGCCACGTTGAGCTTCTCGATATCTTCGACGCTCCGGATCGGGTTGTGGATGACCGGCCCTTCGCCCTTGGCGAACTCGAGGTCGAGCCCCATCCCCGGGAACGAGACGAGGATGTCCGAGAAGAGGATCGCGGCATCCACGCCGATGAGGTCTACCGGCTGGAGCGTCACCTCGACGGCCAGCTCCGGAGTGCGGCACATCTCGAGGAACCCGTAATTCTCGCGGATCGCACGGTACTCGGCCATGTACCGGCCGGCTTGCCGCATCATCCAGACAGGAGTGCGCTCCGTGGGCTCGAGACGAGCGGCGCGCAAGAAGAGGTCGTTGAAGGCCATGGAGGGAATCGTCCTTTCACATCACTGGTCGCACGGAAAGTCGCACGAAAGTCTACCACGAACCGGGCCTCGGCGGGGCACGTCACCGCGGCCTCGATGAGCCGAGCCCCGGGCTCCTCAAGGAGAGGAACTCCGGGGCCCGACGTCGGTGCTGCAAGACGCCGCTCCTATCAGCTGGGCCGCGTGTCGAGGATGGTGCGAACGATCGAGGGGTCGGCGAGCGTGGAGATGTCGCCAAACGCCTCCATGTCCTGCTCGCCAGCGGCGATCTTGCGGAGGATGCGCCGCATGATCTTGCCCGAACGCGTCTTGGGCAGCTCGGGCACGAAGTGGATGAAGTCCGGGCTGGCGATGGGGCCGATCTCCTGCCGGACGTGCCCCACCAGCACCTTGCGAAGGTCAGCCTCGTCTGCGTCGACGCCGCCCTTGAGGATGACGTAGGCGTAGATGCCTTCACCCTTGATATCGTGCGGATAGCCGACGACGGCGGCCTCGGCCACGGTCTCCTGGCTCACGAGCGCGCTCTCCACCTCCGCTGTGCCCATGCGGTGGCCCGAGACGTTGATGACGTCGTCCACGCGACCGAGGAGCCAGTAGTAGCCGTCCTCGTCCTTGCGTGCACCGTCGCCGGTGAAATAGTGGCCGGGGAACGTGGAGAAGTAGACGTTCTTGATGAGCGAGTTCTCAGGATCGCCCCACGTGCCGCGGAGCATGCCGGGCCACGGATACTTGATGCACAGGCGCCCACCGGAACCGGGCTCGGTCTCGGTCTTGTCCTCGTTGAGGACGATCGGCTGGATGCCGAAGAACGGACGCGTCGCCGAACCGGGCTTCATCGGTGTGGCGCCGGCGAGGTTCGTGATCATGTGTCCGCCGGTCTCGGTCTGCCAGTACGTGTCGACGATCGGGATGCGCTCCCGGCCGACGTTGCGGTAGTACCACATCCACGCCTCAGGGTTGATCGGCTCGCCGACCGTGCCGAGGACCCGGAGCGTGGAAAGGTCGTACTTCTCCGGCCACTCCTCGCCGAGTTTCATGAGGGCGCGGATGGCGGTAGGCGCCGTGTAGAACTGGTTCACGCCGTGCTTGTCGACGATCGCCCAGAAGCGTCCGGCATCCGGATACGTCGGGACGCCCTCGAACATGAGCGAGGTCGCGCCGAGGGAGAGCGGACCGTAGACGACGTAGCTGTGCCCGGTCACCCAGCCGATGTCGGCCGTGCAGAAGAACACATCGTCATCGTGGTAGTCGAACGTGTACTTGAACGTCATCGTCGCGAAGAGCAGGTATCCACCGGTGGTGTGGAGCACGCCCTTTGGCTTGCCGGTCGAGCCGGACGTGTAGAGGATGAACAAGGGGTCCTCGGCGTCCACCCACTCGATGTCGCAGTGGCTGGAGATGTCGTCGGCGCGAACCTCCTCGTGGTACCAGTGGTCGCGGCCCGGCTCCATGTCGACACGCGTCTGGGCCCGCGACACGACGATGACGGACTTGATGCTCGGGCACTCGAGGAGCGCCTCATCGGCCATCGCCTTGAGCGGCACGACACGGCCTCCGCGGATTCCCTCATCGGCGGTGACGAGCAGCTTCGCTTCGCAGTCCTGGATACGATCGCGGAGCGCCTGGGCGGAGAATCCGCCGAAGACCACCGAATGGATCGCGCCGATGCGAGCGCATGCGAGCATCACGATGGGCAGCTCGGGGATCATCGGCAGGTAGATAGCGACACGGTCACCCTTCTTGATGCCGTGCTTCTTGAGCACGTTGGCGAAGCGGCACACCTTGTAATAGAGCGACTGGTACGTGTAGATCTTCGAGCGGCCCTCGTCGGACTCCCAGATGAGCGCAGCCTTGTTCCGGCGCCATGTCGTGAGATGCCGATCGATGCAGTTGTAGGCGACGTTGGTCTTCCCACCCTTGAACCACTCGACGCGGGGAGTGTCGAACTCCCAGTCGACGACCGCATCCCACTTCTTGTGCCAGTAGAGGTACTCCTCGGCCATCTCCGCCCAGAAACCCTCGGGGTCGTCTACGGAGCGCTGGTACATCTCTTCGTACTCTTCGAGCGACTTGAGGTGCGCCTTCTCGCGAACCCAGTCTGCGGGTTCCACCACACGCAACTCTTTCATCATCGATTCGATCGAGGTCGACTCATCAGTCATACGTGGCCTCCTTCTCCCTGAACGATCCGGACGGACCCTGCCGGCGGGTCCACTTCGATGTGCCGGTCGGCCCCCTGCATGCGCGCGCGAGCGAGGTCGCATGTCGCGCGCGTGTCTCCCGATGGTATATGCCCGAGTTCGTAACACAACCCGACGTATCGGGTGGACGGCGGCAACGACTCGGTGGGCGGCAGCACCCACACACCGATTCACCTCCCTGTTGAGGAATCTTTGTAACAAATGTTGCAACCCGCCCTGCAATTGGGTAGATTACCCACAGAAAGCAGTTTCCCTTCCCAGCAAACGCCCTTCGGGGAATCCGAAGGGCACGAAGAGGCGGGCATCGGCGACCGGCATCCCGATGTGCGTGAGGCGACCAGGCAGCCGAACGCGAACTCCCGCATGAGACTCAGGGGTAAGCATGGGGAAGGAATGAGAAGATCCCGGCCCGAAGGCCGGGATCTTCGCTTTTCCCAGGTCCGCTCCGTGCACGTCGTGAGAAGCGAGCAGCGTCACAAATCGAACTCCTCGAGCGCAAGCGCAGCGAGGAAATCGCGTGAGAACTCCTCGGAAACGGCGAGATCGACATGGTGTGTTCGAGCTGCCAGCCGCGCTGCGTCCTCGATGAGTCCCGTATCGATCGCGATGTCACTCGCTCCAGAGAGGACCGCATCGGCCACGATATCGATGTGCCCCCCGACATCACGCGGCAACACCCCCAACGCGACGAGGTGATCGACGTCGATGGCGCCCCCGAACGCGCCGGAGACGATCGCCCGGGTCGGTACGACGCGCTCGCCGGCACGCATCACGACCGACCTGACCGCGGATGCGACCGCGGCCTTAGCAGACTGGAACGCACGTATGTCCAACTGACTGAGAAACAGCGACCGATCGCTCGGCGCAGGAGCGAGCGAGACAGCTTGGACGCCCTCGGTCTCGAACACCCGGTCGGAAAGGGGTCCGTCCTTGACGAGGAGACCGTCGGCACGCAGGTGACCTGCGTGCCGCAGCGCTGCGATCGCAGAGAGCAACCCAGAACCGGTGAGGTGTGTGGCGACAGGGCCACTGTGCGAG
>SLCP01000028.1 GCA_007125735.1 Coriobacteriia bacterium
ACCGGACACGTTGTAGTTGTCATCCTCAGAACCGAGGTAGGTGACCTCAACGTACCAGGTAGCGCACTCATCGCCGCTGCCGTCGACCCACAGCCAGATCTTCGGGTACTCTTCTTCACCGATCGTCTCGCCGAACTCGGTCTCGACCATCTTGTCGATGTCCCACAGGTGGGTGCGGTCGAACGAGGTCTCGGCGGTCTTGCTGACCTCGAGCACCTCGAAGAGCTCGTACATACCGGCGTCGACGAACAGCTTGCTGTCGCCAGGCTCGAGCTCAACGCAATCGGTCACGCCGTTCGTCTCGTCGGCATCGGAGTTGACCTCGCCCTCGATGCCCTCGCCGTCAGCGTCCTTCGGGCTGAAGACCCAGTCGCCGTCCGGCAGTTCGAACTGCACGCGGTAGTTGCCCGCACGCAAGCCGTCGAACAGGTAGTAGCCGTCCTCATCGGTCATCGTGGTCTCGATGATCTCGATGGGCTCGCACTCCTCATCGGCAGACCACAGGTGCACCGTCACGCCCTCGATGCCTGGCTCATCGACATCTTGGATGCCGTCACGGTTCAGGTCGTTCCAGACGAAGTCGCCGATCTCGGCGAACTCAAGGACCTGGGAGTTCCGCGTGACGAGCACGTCGACGAAGTCACCGGCTGAATCGAACCCGGTGGCCTCGAAAGTGTTGGTAACGATGTAGTAGCCAAGCAGGTTACTGAACACCGCGTCGTCCCAGTCCACGACGTACGTGGCGTTGAACGTCGCGACATCCCCCGGCGCTTGGACGAGCGTCTCACCCTCATCGAGGAAGTCTATCTCCGTGCCGTCCGGCAAGGTATCCCAGATGCGGGTCAGCGTGTTGGTCTCAGTGTTGGTCTCCGGGTTCCTGACCGTCATCTCGTAGAAGATGGTATCGCCTTCGTAGAACTTGTTCGCCCCTGTCTCTGCGCTGATCGCGCTTGTCTTTGAGGCCGCAATCTCACTGCCTACCGCGATTCCGGTCAGGCCCACGGCCACAAGCACGGCCAGCAGTACGAGCATGACTCTTCTCGTCTTGGTGTAGTCAATCATACGGAGTTCACACCCCTCTCTATCTCAATCGAGCCTCCTGGGCTGGCAGATTCCTCTTCTCCGCGCACCTCCCTTCGCGAACCCACTCGGGCCGATCGACGCGCTGGCACCATGTGCGCCACCAGCCGCCCCTTTCCGCCCGTCATTCACAGCTTCCATCACGTGTCCCCTGAGACAACGAAAGACCGACCCGCTGGGGATCGGTCTCACCACTAGCTCTCCGCCGAACCGAGGTGACCGTGTAGAACTCGGCGGGTCGTCGCTTTCCCCTGAGAGTGCAATCTGTTACTCGGAGACATGCTCAGGGCGTACATACCCGCCTTGCTGCAGTGCCACATGAATCATTACGTAGTCGAAGGGATGATTCCGACGAGCGGTCGGGTTGCAGGACACGCGGTTCCCGGACCTGTACCGGAGTACAGGCCCCGTCGCGCGACGTACGAGCGTAGGCTTTTCGGACACCCGCCGCGCACCGCTGCGAACCCGCGGAGCTAGCCCCGGTTCGCCACTGGACGTCGCCGCCTGCGCCTGACGTACACCACGATGAGCACGACGGCCACCCCCGCAACGAGCACCGGCGCCAAGAGCGCGATGGCGGTCGCGATGAGCGCCGCGACGTCCTCGGCGAGACTCACGAGCGGCGTGCCGGTGCCTCCGGTCGACACGTTCACCGCGGGACGCGTCGTAGCCTTGGCCGCATGCACGCTGCCCGCGACGAGCACACCCGCGACCACCCAGACCGCGGGGTGGACCCACTCGGCGGCAGGCGACGCTGCGGCCACAAACAACAGTCCTCCGGCAGCCGGGCGCACGAACGTCTGTATCGCATCGTTGACGTGGTCGACCGCGGGCACCTTGTCGGCGACGAGCTCGACTGCGAGCAACACCGCAACGAGCGCGATCGCCCACCACTCGCCGAGGAGCGCGTAGGGTTCTGCAAGCTCCAGCCAGCCGAGCTGCTGAGCGACGGCGACGGCAAGCAGTGGGATGTAGGCATTGAGCCCCGCGGGGATGGCGAGTCCGAGTCCGGTGAGGATGTCCATGCGCTGCCTGAGCCCTCCCGCGTGTCGCGGCTACACCTCGCGGCTACACCTCGCGCCTACCCCCCGCGCAGATCCTCGCTCGCGAACGTCTCCTCGGGGTGCACGTACGTGGCGAGTGCGTCCTCGTAGATGCCCTCGAGGGCGGCCACCTCGGCGTCGATCATGCCTTCGATGCGTAGCGACGCGCCACCGACCTCGCCGATGACCGCGTAGGGCACGCCATGCGTGAGCGCGATCTCGATGACGCGGTTGACGTCGTCCTCGGCCACGCTCACCACGGCCCTGCCCTGCGTCTCGCTGAAGAGCGCAGCGACCGGCGGCAGCGCGTCATCGCCCTCGCCGAGGTCGAGATGGACGTCGGCGCCGATGCCGCCGGCGATGCAGCTCTCCGCGAGCGCGACCACAAGGCCACCCTCCGCGCAGTCGTGGGCGGAGCGCAGCAGTCCCTCGCCGATCGCAGCGAGCAGTACCTCACGCAGCGCGGCTTCACCCTCAAGGTCCACGTGAGGTGGAGCGCCTGCCACGGTCTCGTGCACGACCTTGAGGTATTCGCTCCCGCCGAGCTCGGCCTCGGTCTCGCCGAGGAGCACGATGACGTCGCCTGCTTCCTTGAACGCGAGCGTCGTGTGCTTCGAGACGTCGTCGAGGATGCCCACGAGCCCGACTGTGGGCGTGGGGTAGATCGGCTGGCCGAACGACTCGTTGTAGAAGGAGACGTTGCCCGAGATGACCGGTGTGTCCCACGCGCGGCACGCGTCGGCCATGCCGCGGATCGCCTCGCGGAACGTCCAGAAGACCTCCGGCTTCTCGGGCGAGCCGAAGTTAAGACAGTCGGTGATAGCCGCGGGACGCCCGCCGGAGCACGCGACGTTGCGCGCCGCCTCGGCAACCGCGATCTGCGCGCCCACGTACGGGTCGAGGTAGACGTAGCGGCCGTTGCAGTCGCTCGAAACGGCGATGCCGCGCTCGGTGACTTCGCCTCGGCCGGGAAGCCCGATGCGCAGCACGGCGGCGTCGGAGCCCGGCAGGACGACGGTGCCCTGCATCACCTGGTGGTCGTACTGCTCCCAGATCCAGCGGCGCGAACAGATGTTGGGGCTCGCGAGCAGGTCGAACAGGGTCGCGGTGAGCATCTCGGGCTCGCTGGCGTGATCGAGCTCGGCGAGCGGGTCGAACGCCTGCAGCTCGTCGAGGTAGGCAGGGCGCTCGGCGGCCGGGTCGTAGATCGGCGCGTCGTGCGCGAGCGTGGCCGCGGGCATGTCGCCCACGACCTCATCGCCCTCGCGGATGACGAAGCATCCGGTGTCGGTGACCTGCCCGATGACGGTCGCGGGCAGTCCCCACCGCTCGCAGATGTCCTGCACCTCGCCGAGGCTCTCCGGCGTCACGACCGCGAGCATGCGCTCCTGCGACTCGGAGACCATGATCTCGAAGGGCTTCATCGCATCCTCGCGCTGCGGCACGAGCGTGACGTCGATCTCGAGTCCCACCCCGCCGCGCGACGCCATCTCGCTCGCGCTCGAGGTGAGCCCGGCCGCGCCGAGGTCGCCGAGCGCCACGAGCAGGTCGCGCTGCAGGAGCTCGAGGCACGCCTCGATGAGCAGCTTCTCGGTGAACGGGTCGCCCACCTGGACGCTCGGCCGCTTCTCCTCGGCCCTCTCGTCGAACTCCTGGCTCGCGAGCACGCTCGCGCCGCCGATGCCGTCGCGCCCCGTCGTCGAGCCGATGAGCACGAGCAGGTTGCCCGGCCCGGCCGCGACCGCGCGCATGAGGTCCTCTTCGCGCATGAGCCCGATCGCCATGGCGTTGATGAGGCAGTTGCCCTCGTAGGCCTCCTCGAAGTACACCTCGCCGCCCACGGTGGGCACGCCGAGGCAGTTGCCGTACCCGCCGATGCCGGCGACCGCACCCTCGAACAGGTAGCGCTGGCGAGGCTTGTCGAGCGTGCCGAACCGCAAGCTGTCGAGGATCGCGATCGGGCGCGCGCCCATCGTGAAGATGTCGCGGATGATGCCGCCCACGCCGGTCGCGGCACCCTGGTAGGGCTCGATGGCCGAGGGGTGGTTGTGCGACTCCATCTTGAACGCGACCGCCCACCCGTCGCCCACGCCGATGACGCCGGCGTTCTCGCCCGGGCCCTGCAGTACCGCCGGCCCCTCGGTCGGGAACATGCGGAGCGCCTTGCGCGAGTGCTTGTACGAGCAGTGCTCGGACCACATGAGCGAGTACATGTACAGCTCGGTCACGGTGGGCGTGCGGCCGAGTATCTCGACGACGTGCTCGTACTCGGCGGGCTTCAAGCCGAGTTCCTCGGCAAGGCGTGGCGCTAGTTCGGGCGATAGGTCGGCCAGCATGCGGTGTGGGTCCTCCCCGGTGCTCGGATCGCGGTCTGGTGCGGTGCGGGTCGTGCGGTCGGTCGCGCGAGGCGACACGTGCATTGTAGCCGAGGGGGGCGCAGCGTGCGCCCCGGAACCGGCCCGGGCCGCCTCAGCGCTCAGCGGTCACAAGGTGCACGCCAGGGTAGGCGCCGTGCGCGCGTTCGTCGGCGCTCGCGAGCGTCGCGCCGAGCAGCGACGCACATGCAGGCGCGAGCGCGTCGTAGAACGAGCAGCCGAGCGCCTCGCACTGGTGCGCCGCCTCAGCCACGACCTCGTCGGTGAGCGGAAGGACCGCGATGCCGGAGGCCGTGACCCGCTCCCACGCAGGAACGACATCGCGCGGCGCATAGTGCCGGGCGACGACAGAGAGCACCTCGTGGACGAAGTGCACCGGCGCCACAAGCGATACCTCGCCGGCAGTCGCCCGCGCCTGCAACTCGAGCGCACGCTCCTGCCCCGCCTCAGGCTTGAACCACTTCACGCCCACCGAAGCGTCGAGTACGAACACCGGTCGCGCGCTCACGTACGGCGCCCCTTGCGGACATCGCGCATCGGTGCGCTGTCGTGGGTCTCGCGCACTTCGCGAAGGATCTCGAGCGAAGGGCGGTCGTCGCGGATCTCCCGCCCGATGTGGAAGGTCCGCATCCCCTCGAGCGCTTCGAGCATCCGCGCGCGGCGCGCCTCGTCGACCCTCTCTTCGCGCGTCTTCCCGAGGTACGTCGCGAGCGACTCCTGTACGAGTTCGCTGCGGGAGACGCCTGCATCGGCTGCCTCTGCCTCGAGGCGCGCGAAGAGGTCGTCCGGCAGCGAGATGGTGATCTTCGCGGTCATCGGCGTTACGCCTCCTCGGTCATACCCGTGTTCGTACCCATGGTATGACCGATGCGGGCCGCGCGTCAAGCCGCTATTCGCGCCCGGTAGCGCTGGGCAGCGCGACGCGCAGCGGCGCCCGACGGCTTACTCTCCCCGGTAGACATCGCGCCGGTGCCCGACCTTGACCACCCAGACTGTGACCACATCGTCCTCGATCTCGTAGACGATCCGGTAGTCGCCCTGCCGGATGCGGTACCGGTCGGCCGTGCTCAGCTTCTCGGCACCCGGCGGACGCGGGTCCTCGGCCAGCCCGGCGATGCGCTCCATGATGCGTGCGAGATCGGCCGAGGGGATGCGCCTGAGGTCCTTTCGAACACCGGCGCGAAAGCCGACCCTATAGCCGCCCATCGGCCTTCAGCCACTTCACCATGTCCTCGTAGGCGACAAAGGGCTCGTTCGCTCGCTCGTCGAACGCCGCAAGGTCCTCGGCGTCCTCCCGCAGCATCTCGCGTACGGCATCATTGACCAGGTCGGATATCGAACGGTCTTGTACCGCCGCCTTCATCTTGAGTGCCGTGTGCAGGTCAGCGTCGAGGTAGATCGTCGCGCGTTTCGAGACGGGTCCCATCCGCCCTCACCTCCACCGGGGATTATAGCGCTTGAACGCTTCGACGTCAAAACGTTACGCCGTCTCCGAGTCCGCGGGCACCCGCCGCGCGAACACTACGGACAGCAGGTAGGACACCGCAAGCACGAGCGTGAGCGGCACCGCGAGCACCGCGAAGTACCGGAGCGCAACCACCGAGGGGAAGAGGAAGCCGATCAGTAACGCGGCGAGAAAGAATGCCGAGGTGCCCGCCCACAGCACGCGTTCGCGGCGGCCGAGCGAGCCTGCGGGACGCCTGAGTGCGTCGATCGCGATGGCTGCGCACAGCACCGGCACGCCGAACCGCACGAACGCGCCCATCCACAGCGCGAGCGGGGTCAGGGCCGCCTCGCCGTGCACTACCCCGCGACCTCTGCGAGCCGGCGCGCGATGGTGGTGAAGAACGCTCCGCCATCCGTGCCGCCGGTGACCGGGTCGACCACTCGCTCGGGGTGCGGCATGAGACCGAACACGTTACCGCGCTCGTTGCAGATGCCCGCGATATCGTCGAGTGCGCCGTTGGGAGCGCTGCCGCCGTCGGCGAGCGTGCCGTCGGGCTCGCAGTAGCGCAGCACGACCTGCCCGCCGTCGTTCAAGCGCGCGAGCGTCTCGGCGTCGCAGTAATAGTTGCCCTCGTTGTGGTTGACGGGCACGTCGAGCACGGTGCCCGCGGGCAGATCGAGCCACTCGCACACCGATTCCTCGACGCGGAGCGGCTGCGCGTGGCAGATGAACTTGAGTCCGGTGTTGCGCAGCAACGCACCGGGAAGCAGGTGGGCCTCGGTGAGTATCTGGAAGCCGTTGCAGATGCCCATGACCGGCCCGCCCCGCTCGGCGAAGCGGGTTATCTCGGCCATGATGGGGCTGAAGCGCGCGACGGCGCCACAGCGGATGTAGTCACCGTAGGAGAAGCCGCCGGGGAGCACGACCGCGTCGACGCCACCGAGGTCGGTGTCGCCGTGCCAGAGGTACTCCGCCGCAAGCCCGAGGTGCTCGATCGCGTGTACGACGTCCTGTTCGCAGTTCGAGCCCGGGAACACCACCACTCCGAAGCGCATGCGCTACGCCTCCCCGACTTCCTCGATGCGGTAGTCCTCGATGACCGGGTTGGCGAGCAGCTTCTCGCACATCTCGCGCACCGTCTCGATCCCGCCGGCCGTCTCGATGCGGATGTACTTGCCGATCTTCACGCTCTCGACGCCCTCGTAGCCGAGGTTGCGTAGTGCGCGCTCGGCCGTCGCCCCGGGCGGGTCGAAGATCCCCTGCTTGTACGTCACGAACACCTCGTACCGCGCCATGGTGCACCTTCCCTCTAGGTGTCGGATTCTTTCTCGGCCTTCTCGGCCTTCTCAGCCTTCTCGGGTCGGTCCTTCTTCGACTTCCCGGCCTTTTCGTCCTTGGCGGCCTTATCAGCTTCGATCGCCGCCTTGCGCATCGGACGCAGCTTCATGAAGTCGAGGTAGAACGCGGTGAAAATGCACGCATACGCGAGTACGAGCACCACGGTGCCGAACCACGTTCCCTGTTGCCACCACGCCACGAGCGAGAAGACGATCGCCCCGAGGAGTGCGGCCCCCCACACCTTGCGCAGGCGCCGATACTCGGGCGACGTGGGCACCGGCGCGAGCATGCGGCCGCGGCGCGTCGTCTTGGCAGCCTGCTTGGAAGCAGCGCTCTTGCCCCGCTTGGGCTTGGCCGAGGCTGCCGAGCGCCGCGTCTTGCCGACCTCGGCTCCGCGCTGGTAGCGAGGATTGTCCGGGGCCCTGCGACCCACCCTACATCCCACCTTCGGGCTCGAACGTGCGGCCTGTGATGAGCTCGTAGGCCTGGATGTAGCGCTCGCTCGTGCCCTCGACGATCTCTGCGGGCAGCGCGGGAGGCGGCGGCGTCTTGTCCCACCCGGCCTCCACGAGCCAGTCGCGGACGTACTGCTTGTCGAAGCTCGGTTGCCCGTGACCCGGCTCGTACTCGTCGACCGGCCAGAAGCGGCTCGAGTCGGGTGTCAGGACCTCATCGATGAGCGTGATGGCGCCGCCGACGCGCCCGAACTCGAACTTGGTATCGGCGATGATGATGCCGCGCTCAGCGGCGTGCTCGCGCGCGGTCGAGTAGATCGCGACCGAGATGCGGCGGAGGTCCTCGGCAACCTCCGGCCCGACGATCTCCACCATCCGCTCGAAGGAGATGTTCTCGTCGTGCTCGCCGATCTCGGCCTTGGTCGAAGGTGTGAAGAGCGGCTCTTCGAGACGGTCGGACTCCACAAGACCCGCGGGCAGCTCGATGCCACAGACGGTGCCCTGGCGGCCGTACTCGCTCCACCCGCTGCCCGCGAGGTAACCGCGCACGATGCACTCGACCGGGAACACGTCCGCCTTCTTGACGAGCATGAAGCGTCCGCGAAGGTAGTCAGCGTGGGGCGCGAAGCGCTCGGGCAGGTCAGCCACATCGGCCGAGAGGAAGTGGTTGGGCACGATATCGCCGAGGAGTTCGAACCAGAAGAGCGAGAGTTTCGTGAGCACCTCGCCCTTGTAGGGGATCGGGTCGGGCAGCACGACGTCGAAGGCGGATATGCGGTCTGACGCAACGAGCAGCAGCGTGTCGCCGAGGTCGTAGATGTCGCGGACCTTGCCTTGCGTGTCGGGGCTGAATCCTGTGGGGTGCGTCACGGTCGCGGCGCTCCTTTACAATCGTCGTGCAGCGGAAAGCCACGGCCCGGGAGCGTCAGGGGTGTAGGGGCGGCGTGGTACGCGTCATTGTAGGCGAAAGCGCGCGGCCGTTGTAGGGTCTCACGGCAGTGCCTCGGGTGCGGCACCTCGTTCGGGATGCGCGTCGGGTCGCACCATCCGGTCACAGCGCGCCGGGGCCGGCCACGCCGGTGTAGAGCACGCCGATGTAGGCGACGTAGCCGGCGAGCAGCAGCGCTCCCCCGAGCCGCCCGATCCTCCCCCGCCACAGCACGAGCGGCAGCAGCACGACCGAGGACGCGAGCATGACCCAGATGTCGAACGCGGCGATCCCCGGCGACACCTCGAGCGCCCGCGTCATCGATGTGATGCCGAGGATCGCGAGCACGTTGAAGATGTTGCTGCCGACCACGTTACCCACCGCAACGTCGGCGTGGTTGCGAGCAGCGGCTACGAGCGAGGTGGCCAGCTCGGGCAGCGACGTACCGAGCGCCACGAGCGTGAGGCCGATGACCGCCTCGGACACCCCGAACGAGCGCGCGATCTCCTCGGCACCGGTGACGAGCATCTTCGAACCCGCGACGAG
>SLCP01000058.1 GCA_007125735.1 Coriobacteriia bacterium
GGGCCGTTCGCGACGATGGTGCCGTTACCCACGTACGTCATGTCCTCGGTGAACGTGACAGGGCCATCGACGAACACCGTACCGGCGATGTAGAGGATCCTATTCACGTGGTCGTAGGCGAAGTCGTCGCGTGAGTTGGCAGGGTAGCCGGTCGAATCGGCGGGACCAGCAGGTAGGTTCACAGCAGGGGAGAACTTGCCGTCATCGGTAGTTCCCTCCGGGAAAGACTGGGTGCCCCACGCGCCGAAAGAGGAGCCTCCGATGGTCAGGTGGGTTGTCCCCTCACCCATCGTCGAGATCGAGCCATCGTCCGGACCGAAGAACTTGTAGTTCTGGTTGGAGTCGTTGGTAGCCGAAGCCTTGGAGCGGCTCCACGTAGCAGTGTTCGGCGGCATCATGGTCTTATAGGTGTCGGCTCCACCGGTGGCCTCGAGATTCACGACTGGCGTCTCCCCGGACTCTGGGTCGTGCGACCCGAGCTGGTTGTCGACCGATTCCTGCTGCGCCTTCGTCGACCACGCCTCCAGCTGACCTTGACTGAGCGGCGGAAGGATGATGTCGGGCACAGAACGCGAGATGCTTGCAACGTACACCCCGCGACCGCCGCCACTATCGCGATTCGAGGGCACCGAGGGACTGCCATCGCCGTCACAGAACACGTCGATCGGATTGTCCGCGGAGCCGAGCCACGAGTTGGTGTGAACGGAAACGTTTCCGCTCTTGACGAAAAGGGGCCCTTCGAACACGCCCATGTTGGCCCTGATGTCGAAGTTGCCCTTCATGTAGAACGGGCCGATGATGTTCGATGTGCCGTTCAGCCCGCTCGAGCCACTGATGAGCGATTGCGGCCCTCCTGCGGCGAGGTTCATCCTCCACAGGTTCAGGAAGAAGAACTCCTGGCTCACCATCTCGGTCATCTGGTTCTCGCCCTCGCCGAGGGAATCCAGCCGGAAGCGACCGCTACCGAGGTCCTCAAGAGTCACCACGTACGAGCCATCGCGAGTGGTCCCCACGAGCGGGTAGTCGTCCGTGTCCTCCTGGAAGGTCGCGAGTGCGCGCTCGAGCCCGCTCGCGGCTGCCCTGAAGGCGCGCGACTCGTCCTCGACGCGCTGCGACTCATGGAGGGTCTGACGGGCAAGCGTGAAAGAGCCGATCGCGAGGACCGTCACAACGCTCATGATGCCGATGACCACGAGCATGGCGATGCCGCTGTCGTCTCTCGCGACGGTACGCATAAAGCGATTCATTGCGGTTGCCTCCTCGGCACGTTCGCCATCAGTTGCGGAAGAACACCCTCCGCTTGTCTTCGAAGAACTGTCCATCGTGACGGGTGACTATCGTGACCTCGACGAATCGCGCCTCGGAGCTCACCTTGGCCATATCGTTGATCGGCTTACCATCAGCGTCGTAGTAGATGAAGAGCGGGGTCCCCGTCTGGCGGTTGAAGTTGTTCTCTGACCACACGCCGGTACGGAAGACCGGGGTAGTGACTTGCAAACTCGAGGTCACCAGGAGTCTGTTGTCCGTGGTCGCCTCGATGACGTAGCGCTCGCCGTGCTCGGTCCCGCGATTCGTGAGGATCGCGATCTTATAGGGCGTAGCCTGATAGGCGCCCGCTTGTATCTGGTACTGCTGACTGAGCACGCGCTCGGCGAACTCGAGCGGCGCAGCCACCTCACGCGCCATCCATGCTTCGCGGTTGGCAGCGCTGGTGCCAACCTGGGTGATCTGGAGCAGGCCATAGGCGACAGACAACACGAAGCCAAGCAAGACGATGACGACGAGGAGCTCGGTCAGGGTGAACCCGTCATCCCTGCGATGAGGAGACACGTCACCACGTCCCCTCTGCGAAGATGTAGGTACCCTCGTCGTTCTGGGGTGCGGTCAAGACGGTGTTCGACTGGCTCGTCTTGGTGCTTACCTGATACGCGGTCGTCGTATACGTCACGACGCACGCATAGTGCGTCCGCGGGAAGTTGGAAGAAGTGGGGTTGCCGAATACTTGAACCGTGTCCGAGTACGTGTTGAGAGGCCCGCTGTACACCGGCGGCTCTTGAAGGACGCCGCCGACGACTCGGTAGAAGCTGTACGTCGTTCCCGAGGTCGGGAACGACGGCGGGGTCGCATTCAGGTCCGCCGTGACCTTCCAGTAGCGACCCGACGGTGCACCGGTACTGTGCTTCTCGACGTCGTACGTGCCCGTCAGGAGCGGGCGCGTCTCGAAGGTTGCGTAACTGAGTACACCAGAATCCTCGTACGACCACAGTGAGTACAGCGGTCTCGCATTGAACGAGCGTAGCGCTACAGCGTACCTGCTGAACACCGGATGCGTGAGCTCGTACAGCGCATCCGCGTTCGATTCCACGCCGAGGTGCGTCCAGCCATCAGTCGATTGCTGCCAAAGACGGATCTCATAGCCTGCAGACGGCATCGTGCCGTGCCATACCGAATCCCACTCGACGACGGTTTCCGTCGAACCAGTGGTCGTGGCGACCAGTGTGGCCGGATCCGGGACAGGCGGCGTCTCGTTGGCAACGAGGTATTGACGGTAGATCGGCACTGCCGACACCCCGCGGTCATCGATGACCTCTACACCGATCGTCACAAGACCGTCCTTCACCGGCTGATACGCGGGATTGCCCTCGTGATCGAGCTCGACGTAGAGAGTGTCCCAGTAGAACGGTTTGGGTGGGTCGGTCTGGGCAGCGCTGGAGCTGAACGATTGGCCGTAACCGGCCCACTGGCCCGGGACGCCAGCCGTGTTGTGCAGCGGACGGTTTCCTTCCTGCATGAAGAACTTGACCGTACTGATCTCGCGCCCGTCCACCGCGTGCGCCTCGACAGCTATCTCCAACTTTCCGCCCGTCCAGTTGTCACCCCAAACCGTGGCACCATCGGGTGCCGTGCTCGGCAAGAACGACACGGTGGGCCGATCGTCCGGGTTGACCGAGGCCTGCGTCAGGAACTGCGTCCGGTCACGGATGATCACGCTCGTCGAGATCTGCTGGGTCCACCCGTCGGTCCGGGTGATGTCCACATCCACCCGCACGGTCTTGAGAGCGGAAGAGCCTGCAGCGGGGGTGACGGTCGGACGGAATACGAGCGTGTACGGCCCGACCGTCTCAGTTCGCTCCTCCAGGATCCCGTCATCGGTGCCTACGATGTCGACCTCCTCGAAGGTGAGCGTGTTGAGCCACTCGGTGTAATCGCTGATTGCGTTCGTAAGGACGTTCTGCTGCTTGGCCTGTGTACTCATGCGGGTCGTCTGCAAGACGAGCCCGAGAACGCCCGTGAGAATGACGAACAGTATGACCGACGCCACCACGACCTCGATGAGCGTCATGCCTTCCTCGTCGCTCAAGATGCGACTTCGCATATCCCTCATCGGCTCCACTCCCGCTCCACGCAGCACTGGGCGCACGTCCGTACGCCTCTTAACGGATATCGGCACCATTGTACCCGTGCTTTAGCACGGACCTCTCAGCCGATACCCACGAGCGACAGGTATCCGCGCATGAGCGCTGGGCCGAATAGCACCGTCACGACGCCTCCGAGAGCAAGAAATGGGCCGAACGGAATCTTGGACTGCAGTCCCGCGCCGCTGCGAGCCGCGGCAATGATGCCCGCCACAGCCCCAACGAGGCTGCCGATCATGAGCGCGAGCAACACGTACGGACCGAGGAAGAGACCCATAGCCCCGAGCAGTTTCACGTCACCCATCCCGAAGCCGGACTTGCCTCGGACGCCCGCGTACAGCGCGGCGACGCCGCCGCTCAGGCCGGCTCCGAGCACGCATCCGATCACCGCTGTGAACGCGGGCTGAGCGAATATGCCGGATGCAGTCACCCCCACGAGGGGCACGAGTGAGATGCCGAGCACCTGGGAGACCACGGCACCAAGCAGTCCGCCTACGGCGATAGCCGCAACGAGGGGGTTCGGCAGTCGCATCGTGTCAAGATCGATGAAGGTGAGCACGAGAAGCATCCAGAAGAAGAGAGCTGCAAGCACCGCCTGCACTGACAGTCCGAAGGCGAGCGCCGCAGATAGCCAGAGCAGGCCGGAGAGCGCCTCGACCAAGGGATACCGCGCAGCGATCGGTCCCCTGCACGAGCGACACCGGGCGCGCAGCACGATCCACGAGAGCACCGGCACGTTGTCGTACCAGCGAACCGGGGTCTCGCAGTGTGGGCAGCGAGAACTCGGCGATACTATCGATTCTCCCCGAGGAAACCGCCAGATGACCACGTTGGCGAAGCTGCCGAACAGTAGACCGAACATGGTGAGAGCGACAACGTAGGCGATCGAAATGCTCTGCGACATCAACCCTCCAAGCCGTCGGTATCCATCAGGCTACAGGGTAACCCCCGCTGTTGACCACCATCTTCCTCGATTCCGGCCACACACGCGCGGGACACGAGCGACGCACCGACACCGCACGATGAAGCGGGCCGACTGAGTCGGCCCGCTTCAAGAGAGCTATTCGTGATAGGGCTAGTAGCGCCTAGTAGCGACCGTGATCGCCGCCAGCGCCGTCACCGCCGGTGCATGCTGCGGTGACTCCATCGGCGATCGTGTAACCGTTCTCTGCCGAGCTGTTTCCGCGCGGACACGTCGGAACGTCCTGGAGATACGGACCCTCAGCGGCGGTCAGCAACGCATGGCCCGCATCCACGAGACCCGCAACGCCGTCCACGGCCCTGGCAGGATCGTTGGCCAGCCACTGCTGCACCGCACCATCGATCGTGCGCTGGTTGGCGTGACAGGTGCGCTGCTGCGCGCTGCCGCGAGCAGCGTTGAACACGGGAATGGCGATAGCAACAAGGATACCGATAATAAGAACGACGACCATGAGCTCGACGAGGGTGAATCCCTCATCCCTCTTCCGGAACATCTGCATGTTCCACACCTCCTTCTCCCCTTGCGGGGACACATGGCGACCGCGAGGTCAGCCTTCTCTCTTGTCACCTCGTATCGGCACGGCCCAAGAGAGACTTGAGACCTTTTCGCCGAAGTGTCGTGCGCGGGTGCCCTTAGTCGATGAGGGTGATGATCTGGAACATCGGCAGATAGAGCGCGACGACCATTCCACCGACGACCACGCCGAGGGTCGCCATCATGAGCGGTTCGATGAGCGAGGTGAGGCCGTCGACCGCCGTGGAGACCTCTTCGTCGTAGAAGTCCGCGATCTTGTTAAGCATGGCGTCGAGCGCGCCGGTCTCCTCGCCCACCGCGATCATCTGCACGAGCATCGAAGGGAACACCGGTGCTTCCGAGAGCGGCTTCGCAATCGTCTCGCCCTCCTTGATGGCGTTGCGTGTTTGTTTGACCGCCTGCGCAACGACCGCATTTCCCGCGGTATCCGCCACAATGTCGAGCGCAGACAGTATCGGAACGCCCGCGGAAACGAGCGTGCCGAAGGTGCGCGTGAACTTCGCAAGCGCCGTCTTGCGAATAAGGCCACCGAACGCGGGCATCCGCAGCTTCGCTGCATCCCAGATCATCCGGCCCGATTCCGTGCTCGTCCAGAACCTGAACGCGAAGATGAACACACCCAGTCCGATGAGCACGAAGAGTCCGCCGATACCCGATACGAAGTCCGAAACATCGACGAGAACCTGGGTCATGAAGGGCAACTCGCCACCCATCGACGAGAACATCCCTTCGAAGACCGGCACGACGAAAACCATCATCGCGACCAAGACGATGAGGACGAGTGCGCCCATGACCACCGGATACATCATCGCCGACTTGATCTTGCCCTTGAGCGCGAGTTCCTGTTCGAAGTGGTCGGCCACGCGTACGAGCACCTCATCGAGCACACCGCCCGTCTCGCCTGCGCGCACCATGTTCACGAAGATCGGTGGGAATACTTTGGGGTGCTTCACCAGCGCGTCGGAGAGCGACTGGCCTGCCTCGACATCCTTTGCCACCTGCTGGATGACGATCTTCAGGCCCTCGCTCTCGGTCTGGCTAGCGAGGATGCTCAGGCACTTGGTCAGGGAGAGACCGGCATTGATCATCGTGGCGAACTGCCGTGCGAAGATGGCGACGTCCTTCACTTTGACGCCCGTACCGATTCTGATCTGCCCCATCGACGCGAGCTGAGACTGCTGATCGAGCTCGAGGATGATGTAGCCCATCTGACGTAGCTTCGCGCTCACGGCCTCTCGGCTATCGCCCTCGAGCGACCCCTTGACGATCTTTCCGGCCTTATCGCGCACCGAGTAGTTGAATACCGCCATCGGAACTCTCCTCGCTTCTTGGTCGCGCCCCTGTCAGTGATGCGTCAGACGATGACGCGCAGGACCTCTTCGATCGATGTCTGGCCCATCCGCACCTTCTCGAGGCCGTCCTGCTTGAGCGTTCTCATGCCGTCGGCAACGGCAACCTTCTTTATTTCTTCGGCAGTTGCCTCCGCGACCGTTAATCTGCTGATCTCCTCGCTGATTAGCAGGACCTCGTGCACGCCCATGCGTCCACGGTAGCCGGTGTTGCCGCACTTCTTGCAACCGACCGCCTTATAGATGCTCTCGGGCAGGTTGTCCTCGGTGAAGCCTGCGTCGATGAGCGCCTTTGTGCTCGGCGAGAACTCCTCTTTGCACTCGGGACACAACCGCCGACAGAGGCGCTGCGCGAGAACGCAGTCGAGAGCGGAGCCGACAAGGAAGGGTTCCACGCCCATCTCCACGAGTCGAGTGACCGCGCCCGCCGCGTCGTTGGTGTGGAGCGTCGAAAGCACGAGGTGGCCAGTGAGCGCGGACTCGATGGCGATCTGCGCTGTTTCCTGGTCGCGGATCTCACCCACGAGGATGATATCGGGAGAGCAGCGCAGGAACGAGCGCAGTGCACGCGCGAACGTGAGACCCGCCTTGGCGTTGACTTGGCACTGGTTGACGCCCGGCAGGCGATACTCGACCGGGTCCTCGGCGGTGAGGATGTGGCGGTCGGGAGAGTTCAGTACGTTGACCGCGGCGTAGAGCGACGTCGACTTGCCTGAGCCCGTGGGCCCGGTGACGAGGATGGCACCATACGGCTTGCGGAACGACGATTCGAACCGACCGAGAGCGTCGGGCAGGAAGCCGAGGTCCTTGAGCTCGAGCAGGATCGCGTCCTTTCGCAGGATACGGAGGACGACCCGCTCACCGTACACGGTCGGGAGTGAGGAAACGCGGAAGTCGATCTGGTAGCCGCCGATCGTCACCGCGCAGTGGCCGTCTTGAGGCCTACGCGATTCAGCGATGTCCATCTCGGCCATGATCTTGAAGCGACTGATGATCGAGGATTGCACGGCCTTGGGGCTGCGCATTACTTCGTGGAGCACGCCATCGACGCGGAAGCGCACGCGCATGTCGGTCTCTTGAGGCTCGATGTGAATATCGCTCGCCCGGTCGGCAACCGCTTTGTTGATGATGTAGTTGACGAGTTTGACGATCGGTGCGTCAGCGGCCACATCGGTGAGCTGCGTGAGGTCGGACTCGTCGAACTCTTCTGCCGGCGCCCCGGCGTCGAGCTCGGTCTGCTCGGCGACCTTGTAGTACTCCTCGATGGCCGCGAGGATGTCGTCCTTCGTGGAGATGGCCGGCTTGATCTCGTGGCCAGTGATGATGCGCAGGTCATCGAGCGCGAGTACGTTCTGCGGGTCGGCCATCGCGACCACGAGCTCGCCATCGGCGATCTGCACCGGCATCAGCGTGTAGCGCTCGGCTAGGTCGCGCGGCACGGCCGCAACCGCATCGGGGGTGGGTTTGCGCGCCGAGAAGTCGATGTACTCGATGCCGATCTGCGCTGCCATCACCGACAGGATTGCACCTTGCGTGGCGTAGCCGAGATCGACCAGCACCCGGCCGAGAGGGGATCCTGTGGCCTTGTGCACCTCGAGCGCGTCGTTGAGCTGCCGCTCTGTTATTATCCCGGCCCGCATGAGGAGCTGGCCGAGTCGGTGTCCGGCTTCCGCCACGTGAGGTTGCCTCTTCCGGATGTGCGCCGCACGATGATCGGCGACTCGGTGGTGCGGTACGTACACTGCCTAATGGTACGACATCACCGGCCCTGCTGGCACGGCCGTCTTGCTCACGATGACTTGCGCGCCTCCGAGAGGTCGTTGAGGAGCGCTGACGCGTACCGCTGGAAGAGTTCGTAGGTCTTGGTGCCCTCTTTCACGCCCACGCGCGTGTCCCCGAACCACATCTCGACCGGCGAGACCAGATCGAACTCCGGTGCGTCGCGCTCGGGTGCTGGGTCGGGAGCAGGGGGTGCTTCGCTGACGGCGGCGCCCGGCATGACCTCGTCGAGCCACGAATCATCGATCGACGCCGCGACCGGCGGTGCAGGTGGGGCGTCGGCGGAGAGGGGCTCCGGAGGCAGAACGGACTCCGCGGACGGCGGCTCGGGCTCCGGAGGCAGAACGGACTCCGCGGACGGCGGCTCGGGCTCCGGAGGCAGAACCGACTCTGCCGCTTCCGGTTCGGGTTCGGGTGGCAGCACCGACTCTACAGGCTCCGGCTCGGGCTCCGGCGCCACTGCGATCTCCGCGGGCTCCGGCTCGACCTCCGGCACGACCTCGGAGGCGGGCTCGAGTTCAGGAAGCACTTCGGGAGGAATGGCAGGCTCTGACTCGGGGAGCGGTCCGGGTCCCGGCACATCCGGCTCGACGATCTCCCGCGTCTCAGGCAGCGAACTAGGCCCCTGCAGCAGCTCTTGAGGTGGCTCCTGGCCGGTCTCTGGAGCAGCGACGGTCGGGGCCTCGAGCGGGGCGGCTGGTGCCGGCTCTACTTCCGGGGCCTCGGAAGCCTCGATCGCACGCTCCACCTCGGCCACTACCGTCGGCTCTGGAGACA